>NZ_JBHYGG010000254.1:36177-48986 GCF_051859125.1 Gemmata sp. | reverse complement strand
GTTGGTGCCCGAAGGTGCCTGCCCCGGGGTGTGCGCCGTCGTCGTCTGATCGCGACCCCGATTCCCTTACGACTCATTCGCCCCTCGGAGACTTGAACATGGTCAGCAACATCACCCCCGCCGATGTCGCGCTCCTTGAACTCGCGTCCGGCGCGACCGGCGCCCCGTCCGACGTGATCGAGCGGTTGCGCGCCGGCGGGTTCGTCACGCTCGACGGCGGCACCCCCACCCTCACGGCCGCGGGCGCGACCCGGGCCGAGAAGCTCAGGCCCGCGGCCTTCGACATCCGCGCGATGTTCGGCGGGACGACGAGCAACGGCGGCACCGCGATTTCCGCGCCGGGCGGTTCGCGCCTGCACTGCTGAACCGACACCCCAACCAGCACCGGAGCCCACCCGATGGCCATCCCCTTCCGCGTCGCCGGCGCTCGCGCCGCGATCACCGCCGCCCCGGACGGTGCGAAGCTCGCCACCTTCACCGGCGTGGCGTACACCGGTGCCCCGATGCAGCCGGGCGGGTGGTACGGGCAAATCATCCTCGACCTCGACGGGATCGTGGTGCCCAAGCAGCAGCGCCCGGCACTGCGCCAACACGACCACGAGAAGATCGTGGGGCACACGACCGCCGTGAAGGTCACCCCGGACGGCATCAAGGTGACCGGCGTGTTCAGCGGCCAGGACAGCCCGCACGCAAGGGAAATCATCGCGCTCGCCAAGAACGGGTTCGAGTGGCAAATGAGCGTCGGCGCGAACCCGCTACGCACCGAGTTCTTGGAGTCGGGCGAGACCACCACCGTCAACGGCCGCGAGATCACCGGCCCCATCACGATCAGCCGCGAGACCGAGTTGGGTGAGGTGTCGTTCGTCCCCCTCGGAGCGGACGGCGACACGTCCGCGGACGTGACCGCCGCGGGCGCGGCAACTGCCGTCAAGGCGAGGCCCGCGCCGCCGCGCAAGTCGGACCCGGACCCCGACGAGACCGACGAGCCGGAGGAGTCGGACGAGGAAGACGACGACCTAACCGACGAGGAACACGCCGCCGCGCTCGCCGTCGAGGCAACAATCTCGGAAGAGACCGCGGCCAGAATTGAGAAGTTCCGGCGGGAGACCGCGGAGGAGATTCGACGCGGCACTTATCGCTGCTGACCCCACCCGCGGGCCGCGCCCCGGCCCGCACCACGCCCGCCCCACCAGGACCGCCACCGTGTACACCGACGCTCCCCGCGCCCGTGCCTGCGCCGCGACCGGCACGCCCCACGCGATCGGGTTCAAGGACGCCGCGGGTCGCTGGTGGGACGTGAAGTTCTTCCCGGAGGCCGTGAAGGTCGCACGCGACCGCGGCACCGACTGCCGGGCGCTGGCCCACGGCGGCGCGGCCAACTTCCACGAGATCGTTGAGTTGCTCGCGCTGGCCTGTCACCGGCAGACCGAGGCCCGCCGCCTCACCGCCGCCGAGTTCGTGAAGCTCGTCGCAGACCCGGCCACGTTCACCCCGGCCTGCGAGGCGCTCGCGGCCGCGCTCGCCGCGTACTACCCCGTTCCCCCCGCTCAGGAGTCTTCCCCGTGTTGAAGTCCGAGTTCACCGACGCCAGCGGTCGCGCCTGGCAGGTCCGCATCACGCTCGCGCACGTCAAGCCGCTGCGGGAGGCCGGGTTCAACGTCAGCGCCATCGGCAAGGACGTCGGCACGTTTGACGTGCTGAGCGACCCCGAGACCTTCGCCCGCGTCCTGTACCTGCTCTGCGAGTCGCAAGCCGACAAGGCCGGCGTGTCGCCGGAGGAGTTCGCGGCCGGGCTCGACGGGCCGACCATCCACGCCGCCGCGGACGCGCTGCTCGCCGCCGTCGCCGACTTCTCCCACTCGCCCGCGGTCGCGAAGGCCGTGAAGGAGCGGTTGCCCGCGATGCTCGCGGACGCCGAGGCCAAGACCATCCAACTCGTGAACGCCGCGCCGCCGGCGTGACGCGGGCGCGGGCCGACACACCTACCGGGGGATCGTGATGAGTACGAGGGGCATCCGCGCGGGAAGGGCGTTCGTCGAGTTGGTGGCCGACTCGAACCAGCTTTACCGCGCACTCGACCAGGCGTCGGCCCGCCTGAAGAAGTTCGGCAGCGCCGCCGTGTCCATCGGCGCGAAGTCGGCTGCAGCCGGTGGGGCGGTGCTGGCCCCGCTGGGCAAGGCGTTCTCCGACGCGCTCACCAAGGGCGCGGACATCAAGGCCATCGCCGCCCGGTATCAACAGGGCGTGGGCTCCATCTCCGAGTTGGTCGGCGCGTTCGAGTTCGCCGGCGTGGGCGTCAGGGAGTTCGGCGACGTGGTCGGCGGGCTGGAAGGGAAGATCATCGCCGCCGCCGATGCCAACGGGGAGTTGATCGAGGGGCTTCGCGGGCTCCGGGGCCGCGACCTGATCGGCAAGAGCCTGGACCAGCAACTCGACCGCATCTTCAAGCGGTTCGGTGACATCAACGCCAGCGACTTCGACCTCGCGAACCAGGCCGAGCAAATCTTCGGGGCCGCCGGTGCCAAGCTCGTCCCGTACCTGAAGGACGGCATTGAGGGGCTGCGGCGGCTGAAGGCCGAGGGGAAGCGGACCGGGGCCGTGATGAGCGTCGAGGACATCGAGCGGGCACACGCCGCTTCGAAGGCGTGGGACGCGGTCATGGTGGAACTCGCCACCACAATCGTGAAGGTCGGCTCCGCGCTGCTCCCGGCCACGGACCAGACGAAGGAGTTGAGTGAGCAGGTGCGGGACGTGTTCGCCGCGGGCCGCGAGTGGGTCGCGAACAACGGGGAGATCATCGCCACCATCGCGAAGGTCGCGGGCGGGGTGGCCGCTGCGGGCATCGTGCTGGCCGGGATCGGGACCAGTGTGAAACTGCTCGGCCCGATCTTCAGCGGGGCCGTGTCCGGGATCAGGGGCATCGTCGGCGGGTTCGCGCTGCTCAAGAGCCCCATCGGCGCGCTGGGCTTCGCGGTCGGCGGGCTGGGGGCGCTGTGGCTCACCTGCACCGAGAACGGTCGGGCCGCCGCCGCGGACCTCGGCAAAGCGTTCCGGAGCATCGGGGACACGTTCCGCGACACCTGGGGTGGGATAACCGCCGCGGTCGGGAAAGGTGACTTGGCCACCGCTTTCAAACTGGCCGGGACCGGGATCAAGGCCGTGTGGTTCGAACTCATCATCTCGCTGGGCAAGGCGTTCGCCGCGTTCATCGAGGACAACCGCAAGAAGTTGCTCGTCCTCGCGGCGCTGAGCGGCGGGTCCAAGGGCGGGCGGTTGGGTTCGGTACTCGGCCCCTACGGCACGGCCGCCGGCGCGATCGTCGGGGCCGGTGGTGCCGCTCTCGCGACGGACGCTCTACTCGATGAACTGAAGGACATCGGCCATAACCCGAAGATGGAAGCGGCGCTCGCGCAGGCCAAGAAGGACATCAAGGAACTGGTCGCCAAGGCCAAGGCACCGGGGGGCGGGGCCGGCGTGGACGACGCCATTCGGAAGGCGGCGGAACTGGAGAAGGCGCGCTTCGATGGGTACGCGAACCGGGCGCGCGACGGCGCACAGGAGACGTTGACCCTCGGCAGTCGCCAGCGCGGCATTTTCAGCGGACCGGTTCAACAACAGCTTGGTTACTCCGACCAGATGGCCAAGCGGCAACTCGACGTGCAGATGGGGATCAAGAACGGCGTCGAGAAGGTCGCGAACAAGGTCGAAGACCTCGGCAAGCACGTCGCCGTGTTCAAGCGCTGACCCGCCCCGCCCGCACCACGGGGCCGGCCGAACGCCGGCCCCTTCTCGTTCCCGGGAGCAGCATGGCCACCGCACCGGACGCCGCGGAGTTGGTCACGAACTACTTCGGCCTGGCCGTGAAGCACGCCGCGAAGTGGGGCAAGCTCTACCCGTGGTTGCACGACCAGTTCGTGAGCGTCGCCACGGAAGAGTTGTGGCGCGCGTCTACGGAGTTCGACCCCCAGCGGTGCCCGCGGTTCGCCACGTACTTGATCCCCCGCATCCGGTGGGTGTGCCTTGAGGTCATCCGGTCCGAGCGGACCCGGAACCCGCCCGCTTTCGCTCCGCAGTGGACGCCGAGCCCGAAATCGGACACGTCGCCCCTGGAGGCCGCGCCCGGCAGGTTCGCGGATCCCGCCGAGACTGCCGAGCGGTTGGACCTGGCCCCGCTCCTCGCCACGCTCCCCCCGGACCGCCGCGAACTTGTCGTGCGGCACGTCGCCGACGCCGAGACGCTCACCGACCTCGCCGCAGCACGGGGCCGCACACGGGCGCGGGTCGGCCAGATCGTAGAGGAGTCCGTCGCCGCACTCAGGACCGCGGCGGGAGTCGAGTAGACCCAAACCACCCACGAGGTACACCGAGATGTGCGCGACACTGAACCTGACGCTCCGGGAGCGGCTCCAACACGACGCCGAGCTACTCACGCGACTCCGGGACCGCCCCCGAGCCGGCACCCTGGCCGACCTGTTCGGGGGGCTCTCACCGAAGTGGGCTTCCGAGGCAGCCGACCGGTTGGAGATCGCGGGGCGGGTGAAGGAAGATGAGGCCGGTCGGCTACACCTCGCCGCAGTGTGAACGCGACCCCTTCTCAAGTACCGTCGTCGCGTGATCGACGGTCTTGCCGGACACCCCCAGCGCCTTGCCGGCCTGGTCCCGGGCCTGCTCGCGGCTCGGTTCAGGCAAATTTGCCTGAACCGGCGGCTCCTTGTGGTGCCGCGTTTTGTTTCCAATTAGCGCTGCGGCCTTCTGCCGCTCCTTCGCGTCCCGGTCGTAAATTTCCCGAGCCCTCGCGGCCACCATTGCCCGCTGCGAGGTGCTGAGGTGCAAGCCCTCTCGTCGCCGCCGTCAAGTCCACAACGCGAACCGCCCGCCCGGTTGACCCAGGCGGGCGGCTGGACCGCCAACGAGGCGGGCCGTCACGATCACCATCTGCATCGTCGCACGCCACCCGTCGCCGCGCAACAGCCGGTCACCTTGACAGCCTGTCGCGCTGCTCCTTCGACATCGCGCGGTGCATTGAAGCAACGTAGCGCTTTGACGCCTCGTTGTGCCGAAATGTGCGCAGCAGAGCGGCCGTACCCGTCGCGTCCGACTCAAGGGCTCGCCTCGTATCCGCGATGGTTACCCGTACCTCGTCCCTCGGCTTATCACTCACGGCTTGCCCTTTCCCTTTTTGGTCGCCGCTTTCTTCACCGCCACGGGTTCCTCTGTGCCACTCGGCAGCGGGACCACTGCCGGCTCCGGCTGCGGCTCAGGCTTCGGCGGCGGGTACGCCATGTGACGCCGCAGCGCCTCGGCCACGACGCGGTTGAACTTCTCGCCCCGGTCCGCAGCGAACGCCCGCGCGTCCGTCAGCAGCGACTCGGGAAGCTCCACGTACACACCCTTCACCCCGGGTCGGTCAACGCTCGGCATGTGGCACCTCCGAGTTGAGTCTACACCACAACGCCTGAGTTGCCTAGGCACTTGCCAAGAATTCCTGAAGTCGCACTTGACAAATGCCTAGGCATTTGCCTATACTATGGGTGTAAGGACGAACGACACACACGGGGGACGCGAGATGTTTGGTTACCTGCTTCAAGCCGCGTGCGGGGTGTTCCTGATCGCCACGGGTTCATGGGTGGTGGGGAGCGTGATCCTTGGCTGTGCCGGGATCACGGCCGCGTTCAGCGGGACCGACGAGGACGGTGAGGACGAGTGAGACGACGACGTGGGCCGCTCACGTCGGGCGGCCCTTCCTTCACGACACGAGGGCGGGACGATGGAAGACGTGTTGAAGCTCTACCGCGAGGAGTTGGCGCGGGTGCAGGCCGAGCGGGACCAGGCCAACGACGAGCGGCGGAAGCTGTGGGCCGCGGTCGGGTGCCTGAAGAGCGCGACGGGCACGCTGCTCGGGTGCGTCGAGGCCGCCCACGAGTGCGCCGAGAACGATGAGTTCTTGCGGAGCGGGACGTTCGACAGCGTGCGGACCGCGGCCCGCCACGAGATCGACGTTGCGAACAAGCTGCTGGGGATCGAGGCGGCCGAGTAAGCGGCAGGGTACTCGACGGGTCTAGTCACTCCTCGGTCAGACCCGCCGCAAGCAGGAGGCCGCCGAACACGAGCGCCAGCACGCCGACGATAACCACGAGCCGAACCTTCCTCGCGCGTGCGTCGCCCATCCAATGCGGCAACGGCTCGTCGGACGGCCGGGCAATCTCCCGGAACAGCCAGTAGGGCGACGACAACGCCGTGAACGCGACCAGCAGAACCAAACCGCCCACGATGAGGAGCTTCACCCGACGTTCCCTCTGGAGGTGATCATTCCGCGGCAGAGAGCCCGGCGCGGGTTGCGTCAGCGGCGGGGCGGGTCAGCGCTTCGGCCAGTGACCCTTGTTCGTCAGGTACATCTTGAGGGCCGCTTCAAGCGTGCTGGTGAGCGTGGCCTTGTGTTCGTTCTCCGCGTTGTACGCCTCAATGTAGGCGTCAACCGCGGCCCGGATGTCCGGGTCGATGAACGCTTGGACGGGAGCGCCGGTTCGGGCGCGCTTCCCGGTCCCCTCGGCCTGGGGCTTCTTCTTCGCCATGCTGACCATGCTAGAAGCCTCTCGATTCATTGCACGTCGCGACGTGTCCACCTTACGAAGATTGGCCATGACGTGTCAATTTTCGAGGTGTCGAGTCGGATTGTTTCATGTTGTGTCTTGACCAGTCATGACACGGGCGGTAAAGTCCGCCCATCCACCCAGACGGACCGCGTGAGTCCGCAAATGAAGAAGCCCCGAGGTAGTTCGAGCTACCCCGGGGCCGGTGTCCCCACGTTCCCCAGCAGGAGTACGAGAGATGCAGTCCAAGGTAACGAACCGCCTCGCCGCCCACAAGGCCGCCACCATGGGCCCCGCGGTTCGCGCCGCCGCCCGCAGGGACATCCTTTGCCGGTCGGCAATGAACCAGGACGCGCTCAGGATCAAGAAGACCGCGGAGCGGCTCCTGAAGATGCTCCGGGAGTTCTGGAACGACCACGATTCCGGCGTCGCAACGACCCTCTGGCTTCAGAACGGCGGGCTCACGTTCGAGGAGTTCGAAAGCAACTGCCCGGAGATGCGACAGGGTTACCGCTGGTCTGACCGGCTGTGCAACGACGCGGCCGGGTTCCGCTGGGCGCTGGAGAGCTTCATCCGCCAGTTCAGCGCCTGCGTGCTGCCGCCCGACGTGTGCCAGGAGGTGATGCACGAACTGCTCGAACGGCTCGACAACGAGAAGCCGTGAGCCGAGCGGCGACCGGCTCGGGGCAAGATCGCCGGGCCGTGTTCATTCCTCTTCCGCGACACCTTCCCACGTTACCACTCGTCTCAGCTTGACATCGGCCCATTCGAAACGAAGGCGAAAGACCTGACGTGAGTGATTCTCGCAGAACGCCACAACCTCAAACTCCGGTCCTGGGCACCGAGGCATCAACCCGCTGGACGTAGGGAACACAAGCACCGTCCACAGGAACTCGAAGGCGTGGACACTCTGACCGGGATGCACGGGCTTGTCTCGAAGCCGATGTTCATGACGCCCATTGAAGCTGGCACCCTCCCAGAGATGGTTTGTGGAGGGGATCGGATTGCCCCAGACATCCTCAAGCTTCGGAGCGACCCACAATGTGAGCCCTCGCGCCGTCGCGGTGCCAACATTTTCCATAGTGGTGCGAAGTGTTAAAGTGGCACCAAAGGCGTCCGGCGCGGCAACACGATCCTGCGACTCCTCCACGGAGAGCGTGGCAATCAATTTAAGGCTCGCGTTCGCTCTTGGGTAGAACATCGAGGCGAGGACGGAGCGCGACATCACGTTCGTGTTGTCGGCGCTGCGAAGGTAGTAGTTGCGGTCCGCGTTTTCGCTGCGGTAGGGCTTGTGGGCACCCTCCGGGATGAAACACACCACGTACCCTTTGGATGCGTCATCCGGCAGCGGCACAGCAACGATCTCGACATTTGGGAGGGGGGGATCCGTCGCCTGCCGCCGCCATTCGCTGAGTTTCGTCGCCAGTGCCCGAGGATCCTCAACCGGCACCTTCTTGTTCACCGCATCAACGGTTCTGCCATCCACTTCAGCCGGACGCGCGTCGAGCCCCCAGATAACCACGCCGCCCTGATTGTTGGCGAACCCCCCAAGCACCGTTGACCAAACCTCCTTGTTCTTCTTGTCCCGCTGTCTCGGCTCCGAGGGCTCGCCCTTCACGTCGAACCAATCGTTCTCGGTCGTGGGAGGGTCGGAGTTGACGAGCTTCTCAATTGCCGCCACTCGATCCGGGACATTCACGAGACTTTCGAAGAACTCCCGTGCGAGTGAATTGCCTTGCATAGTTGCCCCCGGATTCTCGCGTGTGCTCTTTCAAAGATGGTACACGATAGCCACGGGTTCGCGCTCTCTCACTCGCTCACCCGTACCTCGTCCCACGCCGGCACCGCCTGGCCGTTCACCACGTCGCCGCGGTGCCGGATCACACGCACCCGGCTCGCGACCACGAGCCGCGCACCTTCCTTGACGTCGAGCCGCCGGCCGACCAGGACCGCGACCCGCTCGGCCCCGTCGTCGCGATCCGCCGCCCCAACCACCGTGAACCCGTTCAGGGTGCACACCGGCTTCGCGACGAGTAAGGCGACCGCCACGCGATGCCCGTCGAGGGTGCGGGCGCGGTCGATGGACAGCGAACCGAGATCGAGCGGCCGCACGACGAGAGCAGCGACGGCGAGGACGATGGCGAGCATGCGTTAGACCCAGTCAATCCCTAAGATGATGGCCGAACCATGGTCACGGAGTCAAGGCATGGCCAATGCGGATCTCGTTGCACTCGTGCATCAGGGCAAAGAGGCCTTCTTGGCATGGAGAAAGGTGAACCCAGACGCAATAGTTGATTTCGCACATAGTGACTTTCAAGGATACGATTTCGTAGGTTGGGAGTTGGGTAATATCAATTTCTCTCACTCAAACTTGGAGGGGGCGAAATTCGATAATGTGGAATTTCGTGGATCTAACTTTCAGAATGCAATGTTGACTGGAGCAACCTTTCGGGGTGCCAAGAGTACGGAAGGATCGATAAGCTTTGGGAACGCGGAACTCGACAGATGTGATTTCGGCAGAACTCTTTTCCTCAACTCGGACTTTACTAGTTCCGACTCGACAGGTGCTAACTTCCAAAATGCTTTGCTGGTCGGATCGAGGTGGTATGCGGCAACCTTTATCAACGCCGATTTTAGTTGCGCAGACTTGCTCAGAGCAAACTTTGATATGGCTGATTTGTCAGGATCAAAACTTGATTCAGCCGATTTAAGTAGGGCAACTTTTGATCGCACAAAATTAAACAACTGCAGTATCTCCAAAGCGAACTTCTTCGAAGCAATGTGTAACCGCGGGGAGTGGGAAGATGTTCGCGGTCTCCAGCTAGCCAAGGGGCTTGAAACCATCACGGCGAGCGAAGACCCGCTGTACTTAGAGAACTGTGAACGCCACTGGCTGGACCGATGCTGTGATTGGGAGCGACTCCGGACGTTCGGCCGCATGCCGCTGTTTGGCCTCTCTTACTCTGTCCTCATCCTCATTCCGATCTACATTTACGGGCTGGCGTGGTACAACACACAGATCGACAAGTTGCAATTGGGGCAGGCCACGGGGGAGTGGTCTCTCGTTCAGCACCTTCAACCGATGCCCTTGCCCTCACGATCTCTCATCCTCCTCATATCCACCATCCTTCTTGCGATCGCATCGACCCTTTACACTCTGTTCTGCCCGTCGCGGATTCGCGAGTTCACGAAAGATGTTTGGTGTGACCAGCTGAACCGTTCACTCCTAAATTACTGGCCGCTTGCTTGGCGGTATCCTGGAGTAAGAGCCCTGTGCGGAGCGTGCTACGTCGTTGGCGGTTTCGGTGCACTGTACGTTCTCGTCGCGAAGATCGCCACCGCTGGAGCCTACATCTGGCGTCACAGCGCAGGCATCTCGTGACCCAACCCAGCCGTTCCACGATTCCACAAAACGCGGCCGAGTTCCACGAATTCGCCTTGTTTCTCGCAGCGCTTCGCGACTCACGCAGCGGTCGCTGCGAGATGCTGATTGCCTGGGAATCCTAGGCGATGGTGGCGGTTGTTGCGGCCCCGCCACTTCTTTTTTGAAGAGATCTTCCCTGTCTAAAGGTCGCGTTCACGGGACGCGATGTGGGTCTTCGGCGTCCGGTGCGGTTCCGCGGTGCGGGGCGGCCGCGAGTTGGCTGCGCGTGTCGTGGCGGGGCTCGTCTTTCCGCCGCACGCCAGGATAATGCACTCATCGCCCACCGGGCGTTCCACCCGCGAGACCCCGTGATGACCGCACGCGAAGCCATCCTCCGGGCCGTCCCCGCGTTCGTCGCCATCCCCCAGCGGGACGACTACGCCCTCCGCCGCAGGCTCGAGGAGGACGGCGTGCCCGGCGAGTTGGCCGCCGAGATCGCCGAGTTCGTGCCCCTGGCGGTGGCCCGCGCCCTCCTCGACGGGATGGGCGTCCGGTTCTCCGACGAGTACGTCCGCCAGACGTCCCAGGGGCGGGTGATCGGGCGGAAGCGGCTCGACGACGAGCCCGTGTTCCGCGAGGCGACCGCGATGGCCGACGAGATCGTCCGCATGGGCCAGGACGCGTTCATGGCCATCGCCGGGTGGAGCGTCGAGTACCGGCACGTCCGGGCCGCGCTGAACTCCGGGGCGTCCGCCGGCGACCTGCGGTACGAGCCCCCGGTGGTCACCGCCGTGAACGAGGACGAGCGGGAGTTCGACGACACCTCCGGCGGGGTACAGGAACGCGGGCGCAGTTGGTGGCAGTTCTGGCGCGCCCGGCCGGGGGAGTAGCCGCCGCGCGTCGCGACCGGTGCGGCAAACTGTGCCGGTTGTTCCGCCCGTGCCGGTCGTTGCACCGGCCCGGCCCGGCCGCACCGCCCGCACATCCCCCTCCGCCTGCACCACGCCCGCGATCCGGACCGATAGCGAAGTGTGACGGGGCCGCCCCGTTCCCCACCCGCCGCGGAAAGGATTCCCCGTGCGTCTCCTCGCCGCCCTCTCGTCTCTCGTACTGTGCCTCGCAGCCGGTCGCGTGACCGCCGACGAACCGGCCGCGCCCCCGTCCACCGTGCTGGAGAGCCTCGACGCCGCTCTGTGCGGGTCGGCGTGCGGCACGCCCGCGGGGTCCTACGGCGGCAGCGAGTTCCTGCTGTGGCAAGTGCGCTCCACGCCCGTCGCCGCGCCGCTCGTCACGACCGCGAACTTCGCCGACCCGCTCCCCGGGGCCATCGGCCAGCCGGGGACGCGCGTCGTGCTCGGCGGGTGCCCGCTCAACGCCGGCGTCCAGGCCGGCGGCCGCACCTTCGTGGGTTACCGGAACGAACTCGGCTACGGCGTGGAGGTCGGCTACCTGTTCAGCGACGCGAGCCTGAACCAGAGCGTGAGTACGACCGGGCTCCCGGGCGCGCCGAACCTCGCGGTTCCGGTGTTCGACCCATCGGGCGTGTCCGGGCTCGGCGGCATCCCGGGGCAGACGATCTTCGTGCTGCCGGGGCCGTTCCCGGGCGCCCTCGTCGGCTCGGCCGCCGCCCAGGTGCCCGCGTTCCGGGGCGCGTTCCACCTCGGGTACTCGAACCGGTTCCAGGGGGCCGAGGTCAACGGCACCGCCCGGCTCGGCGACTGGGGCGGGCTCCGCGTCGACGGGCTCGCCGGGTTCCGCTGGTTCCAACTGAACGAGACCCTGACGTACACGGTCGCCACGATCGGCGTGCCGGGCAGCGCCGTGGCCGGCGCGTTCGTGAACGCGACCGACCAGTTCGAGGCGCGGAACAACTTCTTCGGCGGGCAGCTCGGGGTGCGGGCGGCCTACGAACTCGGGCGGTTGTCGGTGTCCGCGGCGGGGAAGGTCGCGCTCGGCGACGCCCGCCAGGGCGCGACGGTCCGCGGGACCGCACGCGCCAGCAACGGGAACCTGTTCTTCCTCACGAACAACACCGCCGGTCAGGTGCTCCCCACCGGGGTGTTCGCGCAGCCGAGCAACAGCGGGTCGTACTCGCGCGACGTGTTCGCCGCGCTCCCCGAGGCCACGGTGAACGTCGGCTACCACCTCACCCGACACGTCCGGGTGTTCGCCGGGTACAACTTCCTGTTCATCAGCAACGTGCTGCGGCCCGGCGACCTGATCGACCCTTCGGTGAACACCTCCCGCACGGGCCTGGCCGATGCGTCGCGCGCCACCGTCGGCACCGGGGCCGGCCCGATCCCGTTCGGGAGCCCCGGCCCGGCCCCCACCGCCACCGGCCCGCTCGCCCCGGCGTTCCGGTTCACCGCGACGGACGTGTGGGTCCAGGGGGTGAATTTTGGGCTCACCGCGAACTACTGACCCGTTGCGCACTTCTGCCCGCGTCGGCACCCGGACGAATCCGCACTTTTCGTGACACGTTCCGACAGGGGGTCTCGATCAACCAATCAGGGAGCCCTCCGCCCGGCCCGCCGGCCGCGGCCGCGGCTCCCGTCCACGAACGCGCACCACGGACGCCCCGGCCAGGGAACCCAGTGAACACCGCCGCCCCCGCCCCCGCCGCGGTCCCCCACCCGCCGCCCGACTTCCGGGCGCTGTTCGAGGCCGCGCCCGGCGCGTACCTCGTGCTGGACCGCGACTTCACGATCGTCGCCGCCAGCGACGCGTACCTCCGGGCCACCCGGACCGAGCGGCACCGGATCGTGGGCCGCGACGTCTTCGACGTGTTCCCGGACAACCCCGTGGACCCGTCCGCGACCGGGGTCCGGAACCTGCGGGCGT
The DNA here is from genome assembly GCF_051859125.1 of Gemmata sp. NCBI lineage: Bacteria > Pseudomonadati > Planctomycetota > Planctomycetia > Gemmatales > Gemmataceae > Gemmata > Gemmata sp. The sequence continues at coordinate 36,191 of NZ_JBHYGG010000254.1, read as the reverse complement.
GGCGGGCCCCCGGG
>NZ_JBHYGG010000254.1:0-36167 GCF_051859125.1 Gemmata sp. | reverse complement strand
GGGGGGGGGGGTATTCGGGGCGCCGCCCGCCGGGGGGGCCCGGCCCGCGCGGGGGGCCCGTAACCGGGGGGCGCCGCGCGCCGGGGGGCTGGGCCCCCGGCCGCGCGACGCGATGCCGACCCAGAAGTACGACATCCGCCTGCCGGAGGCCGGCGGCGGCGGGTTCGAGGAGCGGCACTGGAACCCGGTCAACACCCCGGTCCTCGACGCCGCGGGCGAGGTCGCGTTCATCACCCATTGCGTCGAGGACGTGACCGAGTTGGTACGCACCCGCGAGACCCGCACCGGCTGCGGGGCCGAGGCCCTGGGGCGGGAGCAGATGCTCCTCCGGGCGCTGCTCGACTCGCTCCCCGTCGCCGTCTGGACCAAGGACCCCGACGGCCGGTACGCGGTCAGCAACCGGGCGCACGCCGACCTGCTCCGGGCCGCGGACGGGGCCGCGGTGGCCGGCCGGACCGAGGCCGACTTCTTCCCCGAGGGGTACGCCCGAGAGGCGCTCGCCGAGGACCGCCGCGTGCTGAGCGGCGGGGAGCCGGTGGTCAACAAGGAGGAACTGGTTCCCGACCCGCGGGAGGGGGGCGGGGGCCGGTGGCACCTGACGACCAAGACCCCGATGCGGGACGCGGCCGGAACGGTCCACGGGCTCGTCGGGGTGAGCCGCGACGTGCAGGACCTGAAGGGGGCCGCGCAGGCGCTCCGGGACAGCGAGCAGCGGTTCCGCGCGTTCTTCGAGGCCACGAGCGTGGGCCTGGTCGAGGTGTCGCCGGACTGCCGGATCGTCCGGGCCAACGACGCGTTCTGCCGCATGCTCGGGTACCCGCCCGGGGAACTCGCGGGCCGATCCGTCGCGGAGTTGGCGTTCCTCGACGACTGGGCCGAGATCAGTGGCCAGTACGCCCGGATCGCCGGGGGCGCGGCCGACGCCTTCGAGTCGGAGCGGCGGTACCGGCGGGCCGACGGGTCGGTCGTGTGGGCGCACGTGAGCGCCACCGCGACCCGCGACGCGGCCGGCCGCCCGGTCCGCGTCTCCGCCGTGGTCGTGGACCTGACCGAGCGGAAGCGGCTGGAGGCGCAGTTCCAGCAGTCGCAAAAGATGGAGGCCGTCGGCCGGCTCGCCGGGGGCGTGGCCCACGACTTCAACAACCTCCTCACTGTCATCATCGGGTACGGGCAGATCCTCCTGGAGCGGCTCCCGCCCGGGGACGCCGCGCGGGAACTCGTCGAGGAGATGACGGCCGCCGGCGAGCGGGCCGCCGGGCTCACGAGCCAGCTCCTGGCGTTCAGCCGCAAGGCCCCCCTGGAGCCCCAGTTGCTCGACGTGAACCAGGTGGTCGCGGAGGCCGAGCGGCTGCTCCGGCGGCTCATCGGCGAGGACGTGGCCCTCACGACCGCCCTGGCCCCGAACACCGGGCTGGTCCGGGCCGACCAGACCCTGCTCGAACAGGTCCTGATGAACCTGGCGGTGAACGCCCGCGACGCCATGCCCCGCGGGGGCCGGCTCCTGATCGAGACCCGGGCCGTGAGCCTCCGCGGCGACCCGACGCCGTACGCCGACCTGCGGCCCGGGAGCTACATCCAACTGGCCGTGTCGGACACCGGGACCGGCATGTCCGACGCGGTGAAGGCCCACCTGTTCGAGCCGTTCTTCACCACCAAGGGCCCCGGGAAGGGGACCGGTCTGGGCCTCGCGATGGTGTACGGGGCCGTCAAGGCGCTCGCCGGGCACGTGAGCGTGTACAGCGAGCTGGGGATCGGCACCACGTTCAAAATCCTCCTCCCGGTCTCCGCCGGCGCGGCCCCGAGTTCGGGCTCGGGCGAGGTCCACCTCGTGCCCAAGGGGACCGAGACGGTGCTCCTGGTCGAGGACGACGAGCAGGTGCGGCGGATGGCCCGGCTCGCGCTGACCACCCAGGGGTACGAGGTGGTCGAGGCCCCGGCCGGGGCCGCCGCGGTCGCCGCCGCGGCCGCCCACGCCGGGCCGATCCACCTGCTCATGACCGACGTCGTGATGCCCGGGATGAGCGGCCGCGAGGTGGCCGCGGCGCTCCGCGGCCGGCACCCCGGGCTCCGGGTGCTCTACGTGAGCGGGTACACCGACGACGCGATCGTCAGCCACGGGATCGTCGAGCCGGCGGCCGCGTTCCTCCAGAAGCCGTTCACCCCGTTCGGGCTGGCCCGGAAGGTGCGGGCGGTCCTCGACGGGTGACCGCCGCTGCGGACCGCACGCGCACCTGTTGACACTTCCGTTTGACCGTCTAATATGTCATAAACTCGGTCCCCCAGGGTCGCGACCGCCGCGCCCCCGGGGTACGATGAAGCGCGTGGCCCGCCCGACCGGCGTTCGCCTTCCGCCCGCGCGGGCCGCCCGGCACGGGGCGCCGCGAGCGCCGGAGGGGACGGCGTGGACGAGGCCGACGACATCCGCGAGTTGGTCGCCGCCGTTCGGGCCGGCGACCCCGAGGCCAGCGCCGAGTTCTACCGGCGGTTCGGGCCGTACGTCCGGGCCGCGGTGCGGCGGCAGCTCCACAACGGGCTGCGGAGCCGGTTCGACTCCCTCGACTTCGTGCAGGACGTCTGGGCGTCGTTCCTCGCGCTCCCCGAGGACCGGTACACGTTCGATTCGCAGGGCGCGCTCCTCGGGTTCCTCACGAAGGTGGCGTACAATAAGGTGATCGAAGTGTTCCGGCAGCGGTTCGGGACCCAGAAGCACGGCGCGGGCCGCGAGCGGCCGATCCCGGCCCGGGCCGACGGCGAGCCGCTCTCCCCGGCCGGGAGCCCCAGCCAGTGGGCCATCGCCGGGGAGCAGTGGGAGCACCTCCTGCGGCACGTCCCACCGGGCCACCGGGCCATCGTGGAACTGCTCCGCGACGGCCACGGGTACGAGGACATCGCCCGGATGACCGGGGTGAGTCTCAGCACCGTGAACCGCGTCGTCCGCAGGCTCAAGGATCTCGCCGGACTCTGACCCGAACCGAAGCCGCCATGCTCGCCCAGCCGGTCCAATCCCCCGAAGCGCTCGGCGCGCTCGTCGACGCCCTCAAGGGGGCGTGGCGGGCCGGTGCGGCGCCGGACGCGGCGGAGGCCCTCCGCGAGCACCCCGACCTGCTGCCGTTCCGGTCACTGGTCGTGGACCTCGCGTACGAGGAGTACTGCGTCCGCGAGGAAGCGGGCGAGGTGCCCGAGGCCGACCAGTTCTGCGGCCGGTTCCCCGCCTATCGGTCGCACATCCGCGAGGTGATTCGCGGCCACCGGCTCCTGGCCGACCACCCCGACCTCCTGGCCAAGCCGGCCGCCGCCTGGCCCCGCCCCGGCGACACGTTCGAGCAGCTCACCGTGGTCCGCGAGCTGGGCCGCGGGTCGTTCGCCCGCGCGTACCTGGCCCGCGACCCCGAGGCCGGGGACCGCTCGGTCGTGCTCAAGCTGGCCCCGTCGCGGTCGGCCGAGGCCCGCACGCTCGGCACCATCGCCCACGAGGGGATCGCGGCCGTGCTGTGGGCGCGGCCGGCGGGCGGGTTCTTCGCCATCTGCATGCCCTACGTCGGGGCGCTCACCCTCCGCGACGCGGCCGAAGCGGCGCTCCGCGCCCCGGGCGGCCCGTCCGGGGGGGGCGCTGCTCGCCGCGGTGAGCGACCCGGCCCTCCCGCCCGTCGCCGGGGCGGCGCGGCCGGCCCTCACCGGCCGCGAGTCGCACGCCGACGCGGTCGCCGCGATCGCCGCCCGGCTCGCCGACGCGGTCGCGTACCTCCACGCCCGCGGGATCGCGCACGGCGACCTGAAGCCGACGAACGTGCTCCTCGGGCCGGGCGGCGCGCCGCACCTCATCGACTTCAACCTCGCGACCGGGGGGGCCGACGCGCTGCTCCGCCGCGGGGGCACGCTCCCGTACATGCCGCCCGAGCAGCTCCGGGTCGTCCTCGGCGGCCGCGAGGACAGTTCCGCCCTGGCCGGCGACGTGTACTCGTTCGGCGTGGTGCTGTTCGAGGCGCTCGCGGGCCGGGTGCCGTTCGAGCCGGGCGCCGCCACCGAGCCCGCCGCGGTCGCGGCCGACCTGCTGTGTCGCCTGACCGCCGCCCGCCGCCCGCTCACCGCGGGGGTGCCGATCCCGGCCCCGCTGGCCCGCCTCATCGACCGGTGCCTGGAGATCGACCCGGCCCGGCGGCCGCCCATCGGCCGCGTGCGGGAGGCTCTCGAACGGTACTCCGCCCGGCACCGCCGCCGGCGCAGCGCGGCCGCGGCCGCCGCCGGGGTCGTGGCCGTGGCGGCCGCGTGGCTCGCGCTCCCCCGGGCGCAGCCGCCCGTGCCGGAAGAGTCCCCGATCGCCGCGACGCAGGCGGCGTTCGAGGCGACGCCCAAGACGGCCGACGAGTTCTTCGCCCGCGGGCTCCGCCACCTCCGCACCGGCGACACGGGGGCCGCCGTCAGCGACTTCGGGGCCGCGAACCGCACGAGCCCCTCCGGTCGCACGAGCGCGTACCTCGCGTACGCGTACGGCCTCGACGGCTTCCACTTCCCGGCCGAAGCGGGGTACCGGCGCGCCATGGGCCAGGGCTACGCCCCCGCGTGGGTCCACAACAACCTCGCGCACGACCTGCTCCAACTCGGCTCGAAGGCGCAGATCCAGTCGGGGATCGACGAGGCCAACGCGGCCCTGGCCCTCGACCCGAACCTGCTCCCCGCCCGGCTGAACCGGGCGATGGGTCGACTCAAACTGAGCGTCGCGGACCCCGACACGTACCCGTACTCACCGGAGTCGCTCGCGGACATCGAGGCGGTGATGCGGCACCCCGCGGAGTCCGCGAACCTCTACGTTGCGGCCGCTCACGTCACGGCCCGGTTCGGGGCCGACCGCGAGGAGTGCCGCGCCCGGGCGGTCGGGTACCTGCGTGAGGCGGCCCGCCTCGGGTGTCCCCCCAACAGCTTCACGAACAACCGGGCTTTCGCCGCCTACAAAGACCGAGCCGATTTCCGGGACGTCGTCTCTCTTCCCGCTGTGCCGGCTCCCGCCCGTCGCCCCCCGAACCCCTGCCTCGTCACGCCGCCGCTAGACGAACTGCGATAGGCTCGCGGTCCGTGACACCTTTTGCCACCGCTTCGCGATTGATCGGGTGAACCGCCCCCGCTCGTGCCGCCCCGTCACGGCGGCCGGGAGGCGGTTCGAGTTTCCACCCGGTCAGACACGATGGCACCGAACGCCCTGCGGACCCGCTTGAGCCTGACTCCGTTGGAAGAGCGCGCGACCCCCGCGGTCACCGTCACCGTCGCGACCCTTGCGGTCGCGACCGAGTCGGGGACGACCGGCGTGTTCCGGTTCACCCGGAGCGGGAGCACCGCCGGGAGCCTGACGGCCAGTTTCGTGGTGAGCGGCACGGCGACGGCCGGGAGCGACTTCAACGCGATCACCTCGAACGTCACGTTCGCCCCCGGCTCGGCCACGGCCGACAAGCTCGTGACCGCGATCGACGACGGCGTGGTCGACCCGAACGAGACCGTCACCGTCCAGGTCGGCAACTCGCGGAGCGGCGGCACGATGATCGTGCCCGGCACGCCCGGATCGGCCGTCATGGTTATCGGCGACAACGAAACGAATGCGGTCCCGCAAATCATCAACTTCGCCGCCACGGACCTCGGCGGCGGGCGCTTCCTGTTCACCGGCCAGGTGACCGACGACCAGAGCGTGGCCGGCCGGACCGTGACGTTCGGCGGGGTCCCCACGATGCAGGGGCAGAGCACGACGACCGCGTCGAACGGGACGTTCAGTTTCGAGATCCAACTGAACACCAACGGGACCGACATGGGACCGGTCACCGCTGACACAACGGACGTCTGGGGGGTAGCGTCGAACACGGTAGAGGTCGAGGTCGATATGCACTGACCCGGCGCGGACCCAGACCCGCAATCGCCCGGGGCAGGGGAGGGCTCTTGTGCGGACACACGACGACGGGCCGGCCGGTTCCGCCCTCGCGCCGCTGATCGCGCGCGCGATCGAACTCGGCCGCGGGCCGGCGGCGCTGCTCGACTGGCTGGGCGGCCGGGCCGCGGTCCCGGTCTGCCGCCGCGCCGCGGTCGACCGGCTCGCCCGCGAGTTGGCGGCGCTGCTCCGCGAGGGCCGGGCGGTCCGGCCGCTCGACGCCGAGACGCTCATCGCGTTCGCCCGGGAGACGTGGCGCGGCACCGGCCGGGGAAGCGCGGCCGGCACCGGGACCACGGCGTGACCCGGGCCGAACGGGGCGTCAACGCACGGGGCCGGTGCGGGGCGACCACTGTCGCCCCGCACCGGCCCCGAGTGCTTCACGTCCGGCCCCACGTTCCGGGGGCCGGCTCCGACGTCACGGCTGCGGTTGCTCGCCCTCGGGCTTCGCGTCGCCGCCCTCGGCCGGCTTCGGCGGCTCGGCGGGCTTCGGCTCTTCCTTCTTGAAGAACGCGAGCAACTCCCCGAACGTGTTGAGCGGAGCCTTTCCGGTCTTCTTGTCCGTCGTCAGGTTCGGCAGCGGCTTCGGCTTGCCCGCGGGCTTGGGCGGCGGGGCGTCGGCGGGTTGCGCCGGAGCGCCGCCCTGCTGCGGTGCGGACTGCGGCCCGGCCCCCCGCGGCGGACCGCCGGCGGCGCGGCCGAACCGCGACGGCCCCTGGCCCCGCGTCTGCTGGAACCCGCCGCCGGGCGGACGGTCGCCGCGCGGCTGGAACCCGCCGCCCTGGCCTTGACCCGGACCCTGTCCCTGACCGCGGCCCTGGAACCCGCGGTCGCCCTGCTGCTGGGGCTGCTGCTGCGGGGCCGGGCCGCGCTCGGCCCGGTCGCCGCGCTCGCCGCGTTCCCCGCGCTCGCGGGGCGGCGGGCCGCCCTGCTGCTGGCCGCGGCCGCCGCCGCCCGGACCGCCCGGCCGCCGCTCCTGGCCCGGCGGGATCATCGACAGCGAGATCTTCTTCTCCCCCGGCTTCACCTCCATCACCCACACGGTGATGACGTCGCCGACGGCCACCACGTCGTACGGGCTCTTGATGTACCGGTTCGCCATCTGGCTGATGTGGACCAGCCCGCTCTCCTTCAGGCCGATGTCCACGAACGCCCCGAACGGGACGACGTTGAGCACCGTCCCCTTCAGTTCCATGCCGGCGGAGATGTCTTCGAGCTTGAGCACGCCCTTCTTGAAGATCGGCGGCGGCAGGTCCTCGCGGGGGTCGCGGCCGGGCCGGGCCAGCGCGTCGAAGATGTCGCGGACCGTCGGCTCGCCGGCGTTCAGGCGGGCGGCGACCTCCGAGACGTTCAGGGTGCCGAGCTTGGCGCGGATCTCGTCGAGCTTCGCCCGGTCGCGGAGGTCGGCGGGGGCGAACCCGAGGTCCGCGAGCACCTGCCGGGCGACGCCGTAGCTCTCCGGGTGGATCCAGGTCGCGTCGAGCGGGTCGGCCGCGTCCGAGATCTTGAGGAACCCGGCGGCCTGCGTGAACCGCTTCTCGCCCAGCCCCGAAACCTCCTGGAGCTGCGCCCGGGACGTGAACTTCCCCTTCTGCTCGCGGTGGGTCACCAGTTCCCGCGCGACGAGCTGGTTCAGCCCCGAGACGTGCCGCAGCAGCGGGACGCTCGCGGTGTTCAGGTCCACGCCGACGGTGTTCACGCTCGACCCGATGACGACCTCGAGCGACTCCTTGAGGTGCTTCTGCTTCACGTCGTGCTGGTACAGGCCGACGCCGATGTGCTGCGGGTCGATCTTCACCAGTTCGGCGAGCGGGTCCTGGAGCCGGCGGCCGATGCTGATGGTGCCGCGGGTCGTGGCGTCGAGGTCCGGGAACTCCTCGCGGGCGATCGGGCTCGCGGAGTAGTCGCTGGCCCCGGCCTCGATCACGATCACGTACGCCAGATCGGTCGGGGCCTCGGGGAGCCCTTCGAGGCTGATCTGCGGCTCCCTCGGCGGGGCCGGTGCGGGGGCGGCCGGGGCCGCGTTCTCGACCGCGATGACCGGTTCCGACGGCGACCCGGTGGTGACCGACTCGCCCGTGTGCCCGCCGCCCACGGTCTCGACCGACGGTTGCGTCAGCACCACGACGGAGCTGATCGAGTTCTCGCCCCCGGGCAGCCCGGCCGGCGACGACACGATGCTCTCGGACTGCGGGGGCACGTCGGGCAGCACCGGGGCGGCCGCCTCCGGGGGCGGGCCGGCCGGGGCCGGCGTCGCGCTCGTCTCGCTGGTCGCGGCGGGGACCGCGGGGGGCGGGTTGAGCCGCCGGTGCTCCAGGTCGCCGATCAGGTCGGCGACCAGCTGTTCGGTCTCGCGGCACCCGGTCCCGTTGCCGATGGCGACCACAGAGATCTGGTGCTTGCGGACGAGTTGCTCGACCTTCCGCTTGGCGTCGGCCTGGCCCTTCTTCTGGCCGTGCGGGTACACGACCGCGTCCTCGAGGAGCTTGCCGGTCTCGTCGAGTACCGCGAGCTTGCACCCGGTGCGGATGCCGGGGTCCACCGCGAGCACCTTGCGGCCGCGGAGCGGCGGCTGGAGCAGCAGGCTCTTGAGGTTCTTGGCGAACACGAGGACCGCGTGGTCCTGCGCCCGCTCGGTGAGTTCGCGGCGCACCTCGCGCTCGAGGCCGGGCAGCACGAGCCGCTCGAGCGCGTCCTTGACGACCTCGGTGAGCAGCTCGCGGTGCGGGTGGTCGGCGACCCCCAGGTGGTACTGCGCGATCTCGTTGGCCATCACCACGTCGGTGTCCACGCGCACGCGGAGGACGTTGGCCTTCTCGCCGCGGTTGATCGCCAGGACGCGGTGCGGCGGGATCTCCTTCACCAGCTCCTTGAAGTTGAAGTACGGCTCGTACTCCTTCCCCTTGCCCTCGGGGAGCGTCTCGATCCGCACGGCGGCGATGAGGCCGGTGTCCCAGGTGAAGGCCCGGAGCGGCCCGCGGACGTCGGCCGCGTCGGACACCATGTCGGCGAGGATGTTCCGCACCCCGGCCAGGACGTCGTCGGTGTTGAGCAGCCACTTGTCGGGGTCGACCAGCCCCGGAACCACGTCCGCGAGGTTGGCGACGGCCGGGTCGCGGTTCCAGATCGCCTCGGCCAGCGGCCCGAGCCCCTTCTCGCGGGCCTCGGTCGCCAGCGACTTCTTCTTCGGCTTGAACGGCAGGTACAGGTCCTCGAGCCGCTTGGGGCTCTCGGCCGCGAGGATCGCCTGCGTGAGCCCGTCGTTGAGCCGGCCCTGGTTGGCGACGCTCTTGAGGATGGTCTGCTTGCGGCTGGCGAGTTCGCGGAGGTTCTGGACCCGGTCCTGGATGCGGCCGATGACCTCCTCGTTCAGCCCGCCGGTCCGCTCCTTGCGGTACCGGGTGATGAACGGGACGGTGTTCTCCTCGTCGAGCAACTGGACGACGGCCTCGACCTGCGCCTTCCGGATCTGCAGGTCCTGTGCGATCCGCGACAGGTCGTGCGGCTGCGGGGCCGGGGGGACCGTGGGCACCGGCTGCGGCGGCAGCGCCGGGAGCATCACCGTCTTCCGCTCCTGGGCCGGCGCGGGGGCCGGCGGGGCGTCGCCGGCGGGCGCGGCTGCGGGTGCGGTCCCGACTTCGGGCGCGGGTGCGGTCCCGCCCTCGGGCTCGGCCGCGGGCGCGGCCGGCGACTCGCTCGGGGGGGCAGCGGCTTCGGGCTGCGGGGTCGGCGGCGTCTCGGGGACGGGGGACGTGGCATCGGCCGGTTGAGGCGTCGGGTCGGACGAGGTCATCGGTCAGCGTCCTTGTTTGGCTGCGGGGGTCGGCTCCGGGACCGACCGGAGTCGAGACAGTCTGCGGGCCGGGTGGGGTTCGCGCCGGCCCGCTGCGCCCAGGGAGCAAAGGAATGGTTATGATTAGGGGCGGGTGGAGATGTGTCAACCGTCGCCCCCCGCGGTTCCCTGGAGAAGAAAGGGTGTTCATGCTGCGGCCCCTGGCCCTCGACGTGGCGGCGTTCCTCCTCCCCGGTGTCCTGTGCGTCGCCCTGTTCCTGCTGGGCACCCGGTTCCGCCGGTGGCCGCGGGCCGTGCGGGCCGCCGCGCTGCTCGTCGCCTTTGCGGCACTGGGGCTCGGGGTCGCGTCGGCGTACCGGCTCCTGCCGATGCGGTTCGAGCGGATCGGGTTCCAGCTCGGCGGGCTGACGTGCCTTCTGTGCTGGGTCGCGAACTTCCTGCTCGGGTGCGTGTGGTCCGTCCCGGGCCGGAGCATGAGTTCGGGCTTCATCGGCAGCATCGGGGTCATCGCACTGCTCCTGGCCGAGATCGAGTCGAGCGGGCGGCTGTGGTGGCGGTTCGCTGCCCCGCAGGCGTGGCACCGCGTCCCCGACTCGTTGGGGTTGCTCCAGCAGACCAGTGCAACGACGTGCTCGCCGACCGCGGCCGTGATGCTCCTCGGGCTCGCCCGCATCCCCGCGAGCGAGGGGGAAATGGCGTACCTGTCGGGCACGTCCCTCCTCGGGGCCGACGCACAGGGCATGAGCCTCGCGCTTGACCAGAAGGCCGCGGCGCACGGGTGGCGCGTCGAGGCCGGGCCGACGACCTACGACGAGTGCGTGCGCCGCGGCGGGCCGTTCATCGCGCACGTGAAGGGCCGCGAAACGGGCCACGCGGTGGTGGTGCGCGCGGCGGTGCCGGAGGGGGTCGTCATCTTCGACCCGGCGAACGGCCAGGCCCACCTTGAAAAGCGCGAGGACTTCGAACCCGACTGGGACGGTACCGCCATCCGGCTGGTGAAGTGAGGTCGAACATCTTGGGTGCGTGTCGTGACCGTCATGACCCCGCGGTTGCGGTGGTTGAGGAGGGTGTGGGGTGGACATCCGCTGGCGACTTGATCGATTGATCGAGGCACAGATTGGAGCCGGGAGGGAGATGGGGTTACGGGAAAGGACCGCTTACATACTCGTGGCGGCGTTCCTGAACGATGCAGATCTGGTGACGATTAAACCGTTCCTCACTGCGCGGTCTTCAGAGCTACCCGCACTCGGCGAAGAGGGCGAGTACCGTGGTGCTGTGGTGTTCAGGTTGGATTCGCCGCGTCGCGCCGAGCTGCCACCGAACGGCTGGTACAAGCGGATCGCGTTCTGCTACGCGCCAATGCTCCACGTGTTCCGCTCTTAGCCAATAGCCCAACTGGGTCAGAAGTACCGCCGCAGCGCCGTGAAGAGCGCCTCGCAGCGGGGCCGCCAGGTGCGGGCGCTGGCGGGCTTGTAGCCGTCGACGGGCCGGAACACGACCCGCACGTTCATCCGGGCCTGCGACGGGTCCGGCTTCTCCAGGTTCAGCTCGACCTCGATCGGCTCCTGGCCCGCCGGGAACGACGGCTTGCGGACGGTGCGGAACCAGCTCAGGATGCCGCTGCCGCCGGTCCCGCCCTGCGCGTGCGCCGGCACCCCGCCCGGCGGCTTGCCCCCGGGGAACCCGATGTGCAGCCGGATCACCCCGGGCTCGCTCGCCACCACGAACCCGGCGTAGTCGTCGTTGAACCCCTTCAGCTTCGCCGCGATCATCCGCTCGGGGATCAGCACCTCGAACTGCTCCTCGACCCGGAACGGGTCCGGCGGCAGCTTCGAGGCGGCCGCCGGCTCGTCGGCGATCTCGGCCGCGATCGGCATCGGCTCCCACCCCGCGGGGGCGGTCATGGTCCACAGGTCGATGCCGAGCGAGCGGCCGAACATGTCCGCGAGTTCGTGGGCCGACTGCGGCCGCTCGTTGGGGAACTTCGACAGCGCGAACATGATGGTCGCCTCGACCGCCGGCGGCACGTTCGTCACGCCCACCTTCGAGAACTTCGGGGGCGGCCGGTTGACGTGCGCGTTGAGCAGGTCGTCCTGACTGTCGTCGGTGAACGGCAGCCGGCCGGTGAGCATCTCGTAGAGCATCACGCCGACCGAGTACAGGTCGCTCCGCCAGTCGACGGTGTCGCCGCGGATCATCTCGGGGCTGACGTAGGCCGGGGTGCCGATGGCGTGGATCGGCCCCTCGCCGGTCAGTTCGGCGAGCTGGAGGTGCGGCTTGGCGGCGAACCCGGCGAACCCGAAGTCCATGACCTTGAGGGACTCGCCCACCGCGCCGGCCCCGACGACCATCACGTTGGCCGGCTTCAGGTCGCGGTGGATGATGCCGGCGTCGTGGGCGGCCTGGAGCGCGTGGCAGAAGTACCCGAGCAGGGTGCCGGTGCGGTACACGTCGAGAACCCGGGTGGCCTCCAGCACGTCCTCCAGGGTCTTCCCGGGGACGTACTCCATGACCAGGCACGGGCCGATCGGGTCCTTGAGCGACGCCTCGATGAACTGCACGGCGTAGGGGTGCGCGAACCCCGCCATCGACTTGACTTCGGCCTCGAAGAGCTGGTCGAACTTCGGGTGCTGGGTCATGTGGGGGTGGACGCGCTTGACCACGACCCGGTGCTGCGGGTCGGCCAGCGGCTCGGCGAGGTACACCTCGCCGTTGCTCCCGCGCCCGAGCACCTGGAGCAACTTGTACTTCTTCAGGGCGATTTTACCCTGCATGCCCAAACCCTCGGCGGGCCGGCGGGTTCTCGCCGGACTGCCAACTCTAGTGCGAGAACGTCACCCTGGCAAACGCCACGGGTGAACCCGCCTCACAACTCCCCGGGCACCCAGCGGTACTCGACGGGCTCCGACCACCGCCCGCCGACGGGAACGGTGAGCCAGTTCGACGGCACGCCGCGGGCCGCGAGGTTCGAGGCGTCGGCCGAGCAGGTGTACGGTTCGATGGCGATCGCGTGGCGGTGGGCTGGGGTAAAGAGTACCAGATTGCGGAACCCCGCGCCGACCAAAAACTGGACGCACCCGGCCGCGTCGGGGTGCGACAGGACGGCGAGCTGGCTCAGCCCGCTCACCCGCGGGGCCGCCTCGGGCGGGGCCGTGAACACGTGGTCGAGCTGCACCGCCCCGACCGGCTTCGGCTCGCGGAAGTCGAGCGCGTCCGGCACCGGGACGCGGTTCCCCGTGGGGAGGTTGCTCTCGGCCTCCCACAGTTCGCCCATGTTCGCCTGGAGGACGTGCCCGCCGACGTCCGCGTCGGTCACCCCCGGGAGCCGGAAGTACGGGTGGTAGCCGAGGCCGAAGGGCAGGGGCTTGTCGCCGAGGTTCGTCACCGTCGCCTCGACCCGCAGCGCGTCGCGGCGGAGCCGGTACGTCACGGTCAGCGTGAAGTCGCTGGGCCACGTCGGGAGCGCCTCGGGGAAGTCCTTCGAGAGCGTGAACTCGCCGGTCACGTACGCCGAGTCGGGGCCGCCGTTCCACTCCACCACCCGCCACGGGTTCCGCGGGGTGAACCCGTGGATCGCGTGCTGCTTCGTGTTGTCGGTGAGCGCGAGCTGGTAGGTGCCGCCCTCGAACGGGAGCTTCCCGTCGCGGAGCCGGCCGGGGAACGGGAACAGGATCGGGTGCCCGCTCCGCGTCGGGACCGGGTTCGACTCCCAGTCGGGCATCGTGAACAGCACGTCGGCCCAGCGGCCGTCGTCCTGGCGGAGCTGCCAGCGCAGGCAGTTGAACCCCCACTGCGGCCACACCTCGGCCCGGACCGTGCTGGCCGCGTCGGTCAGTTCGTACACGTCGCCGGCGCGCTCGCCGGCCTTGTTCGGCGCGATGTGGACTTCGAACGACATGGGCGCTCTCGCTGGGGCTGACGATGGGTGACGTTGATTGTAGGGTGGGAGTTACCACGCGTCGCCAACGGTTTTCTCCCTCACTCCTTAGCGGGAGAGGGCAGCAGGGCTCTGCGAGCGGGTGAGGGGTGAAGCTCAACGGGAGGTTGGCGCTTGACCCCTCACCCGGCCGCGAAGCGCGGCCACCCTCTCCCGCAGAGGGGAGAGGGCAAACCCGAGCGACACGTCACTGCGCCCAACCACTCACCCAACCAGAACCGACTCCCCATGCCCACGCACTCCGCCGCGACGCTCACCGCCCTGGCCCGGTCCCTGTTCGAGGCCGCGGGCGTGCCGGCCGCCGACGCCGCGGTCGTCTCGAACAGCCTCGTCGACGCCAACCTGTGCGGGCACGACTCGCACGGCGTCATGCGGATCCCGCAGTACATCGACTTCCTCAAGAAGGGCACGTTCAAGGCCGGGGTGCCGCTGACCGTCATCAACGAGACGCCCGCGGTCGTCGCCGCCGACGGCAACTGGGGGCTCGGGCAGGTGCAGGCGTACCGGCTGCTCGACAAGCTCCTCCCGAAGGCCAAGGCGCTCGGCGTCGCGGCCGGCACGCTGCGGCAGTGCGGGCACGTCGGCCGGCTCGGGGAGTACGCCGAGTTCGCCGCCCGCGAGAAGATGGCGCTGTTCGCCGCGGTGAACTCGCACGGCTCGGGCCGCCGCGTCGCCCCGCCCGGCGGCACCGAGGGCCGCATCAGCACCAACCCGATCTGCTTCGGCGCGCCGACCTCGACCGACCCGGTCGTCCTCGACTTCGGCACCAGCGCCGCCGCCGAGGGGAAGGTGCGGGCGCAGTTCCAGAAGAAGCAGCCGTGCCCGGACGGGTGGCTCATCGACAACGCGGGCGAGCCGACGACCGACCCGAGCGTGCTCTACAACGAGCCCCGCGGCAGCCTCGTGCCGTTCGGCGGCTCGCAGGCGTACAAGGGGTTCGGCCTCGGCCTGCTCCTCGACCTGCTGTGCGGGGGGCTGTCGGGCGGGTCGTGCAGCAACCCCGCGTTCCCGCTGCCGGGGGCCGGGAACGCCGCGGTGTTCGTGCTGTACAACCCGGCGCTGTTCGGCGGCACCGAGCACTTCCTGAAGGAGTCCGACGGGCTCACGAGCTACGTGCGGTCGTGCCCGACGGCCGCCGGCGCGGGGGCGATCACCCTCCCGGGCGACCCCGAGCGCAACACGAAGGCGAAGCGCCTGGTGGACGGCATCGCCGTGCCGGACGGGACGTGGGAGCTGATCTCGAAGACCGCCGCGGAGTTGAAGGTGTCTTTGCCGGCGTGAGAGGAAAGAGTGAATGATTGTTTATCCGCAGATTACGCAGATGGACACAGATTAGAAATTAGAGGACAGAGAACAGAAGTCAGAGATCAATGCAAGAGCCATACGCTCCTCTATCCTCTGTCCTCTGTCCTCTGTCCTCTGTCCTCTGTCTGAAAATCTGTGTCCATCTGTGTAATCTGCGGATAAACACTCTTCTCTCTTCGGCGTCACTTCCCCGCGGGCTCTTCGATCTTCTTCGTCACCGACAGGCTGCGGATGACGCGCTCCACCTCGGGCTTGAGCGCGTCGGCGTCGGCCGCCGGGATGCGGGCGGCGAGCGTGACGCCGCCGTCGCTCTGCGCCAGCACCGCGTACTCCAGCCGGACCCTGTCGGCCCCGAACGTCGCGTCCATCCCGAAGCGGTCGAGCTGGACCGGCTCGGCCCGCACGCGGGTCGGCGCGTCGACGCCCCCCAGGGTCGCCTTCTCCTTCTGGAGGAAGGCGTTGATCTCCTTCGCGTAATCCGCGGCCGTCGGCACCTTCGCGGTCGGCTCGACGGTGATGAGCACCCCCGACCCGCGGGCGTGGTCGAGCGTCACCTGCTTCCCCTGCACGGCCCCGACCCGCCACCCGCGGGGGTAGAGGAACCGAACCCCGAGCCGCGGGTCGTCGTACAGGAGCAGCGTGTTCTCGGCGTTCGGCCGCAGTTCGAGCCCGCGGAGCGAGGCGTCCGACAGGTCCGGCGGGAGCTTGTCGAGCCGCGCCCGGGTCATCGTGAACTGGCCCTCGATCCGCCCGACGACCTGCCCGGACCCGTCGAGCAGTTCGTGCGTTCCCTTCAGCGAGAGGTACGCGAGCGTCGCCGCCCCGAGGTCGAAGTACGCGGTGCCGTCGAGCTTCTGGCGGCTCGGGCCGTCCTGGTTCACGCCGCGGACCGTCCCGGTGATCTGGAGCCGGGCCATCCGCTGGTTCCCGATCTCGGTGGTGCCGACGAACTCGACCGTGAGGTCGCCGGCCTCGATCTTCTCCATGTCGGTGAGTTCGGCGACCGCCGCCGGCGTCACCTTCCAGGTGTCCCCCTTCTTCACGGGGCGACCCGGGAGCAGGCCGGGGACCACCGCCGGGTTGAACACGTCGGTGCGGACGACGTCGATCTCGCCCCAGGTGAGCGGACCGTCGGGCGAGAACGGGGCGCGGCGGTTCTCGGTCTTGATGACGACCATGCGGCGAACCGACGGGCGGATCCCGGCGTCCTGGGTGGCGTTGCCGAGCGTGCGGCCGAACTCCACCTCGCGGTACCCGCGGACCGCCTTGAGGGTCCCGGCCTCGTCCGGCGGCAGCACCCGCTCCTCGTACGTCACGCGGCTGGTGCCGGCGAGGGTGACCAGCTCGGGTGCCTTCCCCTTTTGAAGCGGGACCGCGAGCCGCCCCGTGAGCTTCACGGCGACGTCCACCTTCGACGCGTGCCCGGGGTCGAACTTCTCCTGGAGCGTGACCGCCGCGTCCTGACCCGCGGCCGCCCCTCCGATCAGCCAGAGACAGGTCAGTGCGAGACCGATCCGACCGCGGGTGTGTGTTGTGGGCATGGCGCGTCTATGAATGGGGTCGGGGCGGGGCTCGGCGGGCTCAAACGAACGTTCCGGCCCAGTCGCAAACTTCAGCTAGTTTAGCGCGTGTGACGCCGAGTTTGTGAGCAAATCGGCTCCGATACGCGGCTTCTGGCCCGCCGGTCCGAAAGTTGTGCGGAATAGTTAAATTGCACCGCGCGTGCGGGCTTTATCGGACCCGCGGGAAGAACGAACACCCCGGTTGCAACAACGAACAGGGGACGTGTAAAAGCGACCAGTACCGGTTACCGAATTGAGGCCCCTCGGGCCGCAATGGGCGGGAAATCTGAAAATACGCGGCGGCGTAACTCGCGATGAGATCAGGGGAAACGATCCGTGCCGGGTCGGGGACGCGAACCCGCACGCGGTTTGGCAAGTGAAGTGCAATTGCCCTTGACGACCTCGCGAATCGCACCGACGAACACGACCGGCACGATCCAAACGAACCCGAGAACGCGGGCACTAAGTGTCCGATTCGACGGAACAGTGCGGATTGCCCCTGGTGGGCCGGGTTCGGCGAAAGAGCGAACCCGATTGCCGAGGTGATGTATCCAACTACAGGACGGTACGCAAGCCTGAAACCTGTTTCGGCATTCGCCCCCCTCAACTTGAGGAAAGGGCACGCGAATCAGGGAGTATTTCCGGTAGCGAAACGGATACGCGGGTCGAGCGAATCACGAGGTAGCGGAACTTCGACCAAACACCCCGGGACCCCGTTCCCGGATGAACGACAGATCGCGGACGCGGTCCGCGGCCGGGAGGAGCCGGTGAGCGAGTTCAAGACCACAGCCCTGAAGAACCTGGCCGAGCAGCAGACGCGGTTCGCCCCGCCGGCCCGCCGGCGGGCGCAAGTCGCCGCCGCCCTGAAGCTGCTCGCCGAGATCGACCCGGCGCGGCCGTACCCCTACCAGTACGTCTGCTTCCGGCTCACCGACTTCCGCTCCGACGCCCACGCGGACCTGCTGATCGCCGGCGACGCGCTGCGGCACGACCTCGAGCTGTTCGCCCGGCGGGTCGAGCGGTCGGTCCCGGCGACGCCGATCGAGCAGACCGTCGAGCCGATGCTCACCCTCGAAGAGGTGAGCAAGCGGTTCAACGTGTCGACGAAGACGATTTCGCGGTGGCGGGTGAAGGGGCTCACGTCCCGCCGCGTCAAGGTAAACGGCCGCAGCCAGCTCGGGTTCCCCCGGGTGGCCGTGGAGCGGTTCATCGCCGACCACCCGACGCTCGTCGCGAAGGGTGCGAAGTTCAGCCACCTGAGCGACGAGGAGAAGGACGGCATTCTCCAACAGGCACGAGAGTTGCGGGACTCGGGACTGACGCTCACCGAGGTGAGCAAGAAGGTCGCGGCCCGGCTCGGCCGCAGCCCCGAGGCGATCCGGTACACGATCAAGAACTTCGATCGGTGCCACCCGGACGGCGCACTATTTCCCGCCGCCGCCGGGCCGCTCTCGGTCGTCGCCAAGGAACAGATCTTCCAGGCCAAGCGGCAACACGACCTGGCCCGGGGGCACGCCAAGCTCTCGGGGGACGCCGTGGAGGACACCGTGACAACGATCGCCAAGCAGTTCGGCCGGACCCGCTCGAGCATGTATCGGGTGGTCAACGAGGTCCGGGCCAAGGAACTTGTCAATACGAGCGTGGACTACATCTACAACGCCGAGTTCGACGACCCCGCTCGCGAGGCCGCGATGCTCGCCGAGATGCCGGGGAACGCCGAGTTCGAAGCCAAGCGAGCCGGGAAGACGCCCCCCAAGGACGTCCCCCCGCAGATGATGCACCTGTACGAGTGGCCGCTGCTCTCCAAGGAGCAGGAGCAGCACGTGTTCCGGAAGATGAACTTCCTGAAGCACAAGCTGCACAAGCTCCAGGGCACGATCGACCCGGCCCGGGCCCGGGTCCACGAACTCGTGGCCGTCGAGAACCTCCGGGACGGCGTGAAGAAGTGCCGCGACCTGCTCATCAGCTGCAACCAGCGGCTCGTCTACGCCCAGGCGAAGATGAAGCTGGCCAGCGGCGAGAGCATCGACGACCTCGTCAGCGACGGCAACCTGTCGCTCATGCGGGCGGTCGAGAAGTTCGACTACGGCCGCGGGTTCAAGTTCAGCACCTACGCGACGTGGGCGATCATGAAGAACTTCGCCCGGTCGATCCCGGACTCGAAGACCCACAAGCAGCGGTACATGACCGGCCACGACGAGCTGTTCGAGGCCAAGGCCGACGTGCGGACCGACGAGCAAGAGGTGCTGGCCACCGCCGACGCCGCCAAGTCCCGGGTCGCCAAGCTGCTGGAACACCTGGACGCCCGCACCCGGGAAGTGATCCGCATGCGGACCGGGCTCGACGGCTCCCAGGAGATGACGCTGGAGCAGATCGGCCAGCACTTCGGCATCACGAAGGAGCGGGTGCGGCAGATCAACGTCCGCGGCATGAAGCAGCTCCGCGAGTGGGCCGCCAAGGAAAACGTCGAGGCGCTGTAACGCCACACCACCCCCGGCCCGCCGGGGACCAACACCCCACCGCGGCCCACCCGAAAACCGGGTGGGCCGCGGGCGTTTACCCTCACGCAATCTTCATCGCTCGAATGCTACGCTGGCGGTTCCTCTCGCGTTCCAACTCGCTCGGACCCTCGAGGTCGAACCCGTGACTCGCTATGTCCTGCTCAGCGCGGCGCTGTTCGGTGCCGCGCCCGTCGCGTGCGCCGCACCGCCGGGCGACGCGAAGCCCGACACCGATCAGGCCGCTGCCACGCTGCTCGAAACCACAAGGGTGTGGAGGGCCGAGGTCCGGCTGTCGGCCGACGACTGGAAGGCGATGCAGCCGAAGGGCGGCGGTCCGCCCGGGTTCGGCCCCCCGGGCGGCGGGGGTGCCGGTCGCCCGCAGAACTTCAAGTTCAGCTACGAGTTCCCTTACGCCAAGGGCACCGTCGCGTTCGCCGACGACACGCTGATCGACGTGGGCGTGCGGTTCAAGGGAAACGGCACGTACATGATGTCGGCGAACAACGCCAAGCGGCCGTTCCGGCTCGACTTCAACCGGTACACCGAGGGCGAGCAGTACCGCGGGCTGAAGGCGCTGAGCCTCGCGAACAACGTCATGGACGCGACCCGGGTGCGCGAGGCCGCGGCCTACGACGTGTTCCGCGCCGCCGGCGTGCCCGCCCCGCGGACCACCTTCGTCGAGCTGTCGCTGCACGTGCCCGGCAAGTACGACCACCAGCTCCTCGGCGTGTACACCGCGGCCGAGCCGATCGACAAGACGTTCCTGAAGCGGCACTTCAAGAGCGGGAAGGGGATGCTGCTGAAGCCCGAGAAGCTCCCGGCCGGGTTCGAGTACCTCGGCGACGACTGGGCGCCCTACGCCGACCGCTACGGGCCGAAGGACGAGCCGACCGACGCCCAGAAGGCGCGGCTGATCGCGTTCACCAGGCTCGTCAACAGGGCCGACGACGCGGCCTTCAAGAAGGAGGTCGGCGACTACCTCGACGTGGACGGGTTCCTGCGGTTCCTCGCGTCGGTGTCGTTCCTGTCGCACTACGACAGCTTCATCGGTCTGGGTCACAACTACGTCGTGTACCTCGACCCGGGGTCGAACAAGTTCGCGTTCATGCCGTGGGACGCGGACCACGCCTTCGGCGCGTTCTTCCCGTTCGGCCAGCCGGCGCAACTCGCCGACGCCAGCGTCCTCCACCCGCACGGCGGCGACAACAAGCTCATCGACCGGCTCCTCGCGGTGCCCGAGATCAAGGCCGCGTACCTGGGGCTGTACAAGAAGCTCGGCGAGTCGGCGTTCGAGCCGGGCCGGGTCGCGAAGGTGATCGCGGCGTGCGAGTCGGCGGTGAAGGAGCCGGTCGCGCGCGAGGTGAAGGCGAACCCGCGGCCGGGCGGCTTCGGACCGGGCGGCTTCGGCGGCGGTCAGATGAGCCCGGCCGATTTCGTCGCGGCGCGGGCGAAGTCGGTCGCTTCGCAACTCGCTGGTGAGAAAACCGGGTTCGTGCCGCGGCCGTTCGGTGCCGGCGCCCCCGGCGGCCGGTTCGGTCCGCCGGCCGCGGTCAAGCAGCCCGACCCGGCGAAGTGCGTGGACGCGTGTAAGGCGGCCGCGGCCGCGTGCGAGGCGAGTGCGAAGCTGGCCGCGGAGCAGAAGCACGGGGCGTGCGAGGCGCTCTGCGTGTCGTGCTCGCGGGCGTGCCTGCTGTGCGCCGAGCTGAGCACCGCGAAGTCGCTCCTCGCGGGCGACGCCTGCGTGCTGTGCGAGAAGCTGTGCCTGGAGTGCGCCGCCGCGTGCGGGAAGCTCGACGGCGCGGCGTTCAAGGGGTGCGAGAAAGCGTGCCGCGAGTGCGCCCGGGCGTGCGCCGACGCGCGGCGGTGACCCGGCCGCGCGCCGCACATCCGGCACAACCCGCAGGAATCCGCCCGCGATCCGCACCGGCGGCGCAAGTCCCCGCACCCCTCCTCCCCGCGGGTGGTAATCTGGGCGTAGTTTTCCGGTGAACCGGTCGGACGCCTTTGGGGAGCCCGCGATGCCCGGCTTGCAGAACGTCAGCGTGCGGGCGCGGCTGTTCGCCCTGGTCGCGGTCAACGCGCTCGGGCTCGTCGCGGTGCTGTCGCTGGCGGCCTACGTCGCGTACACGTACCGCGTCGGCGGCCCCGTGGCCGAGCGGCTCGCGACGGTCCAGGAGTTCAAGGCGCGGGTCTCGCCGGCGACGCTGTACGTCCGCGGGGCGTACCTCTCGGCCCAGGAGCTGGAAACCGAAGCGACCCCGGACGAGGTCGCCCGCCTGACGGCCCGGTTCCTCGACGCGGAGGCGGCGTTCCAGCGGGACTACAACGCGCACCAGGCGACCCTCCCCGACGGCGACCTCAAGCGGCTGTTCACGACCGCCCTGTACCCGGCCACGCTCGAGTTCTTCCGGGTCGTCCGCGAGGAGTTCCTCCCGCTCGTCGGCCGGGCCGACCAGCAGGCCAAGAGCCGGGTGCTCAACCAGCGGGTCAAGGCCGCGTTCGCCCGGCACGCGGAGGTGGCCGACCGGGTCGGGGCGATGGCCGACGAGGCGGCCCGGGCCGAGGAGCAGGCCGCGCTGGCGGCCACGCACTACTGGACCCGGGTGATGGTCGCGGTCGGGGGGGCGTGCCTCGCGGTCCTGATCGGCGTCGGGTGGGTGGTCGTGAACGGCATGGTGGCGAAGACCCGCGGGGTGGTCGACCACGTCCGCGAGTCGTGCCTCAGCGTGCTGTCGGCCGCGTCGCAGATCGCGGCGACCGCCCGCCAGCAGGAGACCACGGTCACGGGCCTCAACGACATGACGACGCAGATCGCGGCCGCGGTCCGCGAGATCACCGCCGCCGGCAAGGACCTGTCCGGCACGATGGGCGAGGTGAACGAGCGCGCGAACCAGGCCGCGGCGCTGGCCGCCTCGGGACGCGAGGGACTTGGCGGGATGGAGCGGACCATGGGCGGCCTCGTGGACGCGACCGCGTCGGTCTCCGCGAAGCTGACCTCGATCCGCGAGAAGGCGGACAACATCAACCTCGTGGTGACGACCATCACGAAGGTGGCGGACCAGACGAACCTGCTGTCGATCAACGCGGCCATCGAGGCCGAGAAGGCCGGCGAGTTCGGCCGCGGGTTCCTCGTCATCGCCCGCGAGATCCGCCGCCTCGCCGACCAGACCGCGGTCGCCACCCTCGACATCGAGAGCCTCGTGCGGCTCATGCAGACCGCGGTCGCCGCCGGGGTGATGCAGATGGACAAGTTCACCGACGAGGTGCGGACCAGCGTGACCCGCGTCGGGCAGATCAGCGCCCAGACCGGGCAGGTGATCGCCGAGGTGGGCGGGCTGAGCACCCGGTTCGAGCAGGTGAACACGGGGATGCGGGATCAGCAGGTCGGGGCGGCGCACATCAACGAGGCCATGGGGAACATGTCCGAGAACATTCGCCGCACGGCCGCGTCGCTGGTCGAGTTCAACGCCGCGACCGCCCAGCTCCGCGAGTCGATCTCGGGGCTCAACAACGAACTCGCCGGGTTCCGGGTCTGACTCGGAAAAGGTCGTTCTGGTCCGAGCCCGAGCGCCGAGCGAGGGGTGTGCGTGAACCCTCGCTCGGCGCTCGGGCTCGGACAAATTGCATCACTCACCCGAGATGTGAACGACCCCTGTGCGCAGGCGTCGTCCGGGCTTATCACAACCCGGGTGTCCGCCACGCCGGGGGGTCGCCGATGTTCGCGCTGGTTCTCGCACTCCTCCCCGCCGCGGACGACGGCCGGTTCGTGGTCGTCACGGCCGCTGGCGAGCCGGTCGTCGGGAAGCTCGCCACACTCACGCCCGACTTCACGGCGCGCGTCGGCGCGGCCGACCTCAAGGACGTGCTGAGCGTGCGCCGCGTCGCGCGGCCCGTCCCGCCGCTCCCCACCGGCCCGCAACTCGTCACCGCCAACGGCGACCGAATTCCCGGGGCGCTCGTCGGCGGAGAGCGCGACGCGCTGCGGTTCGCGGCCGCGGCGGTCGGAACCGACAGCGAGAAGGCGTGGCTGGTCCCGCTCTCGGCGGCCGCCGTCCTGTGGACCGCCGACACCCCGGCCGACACGCCGCCCGACCCGGCCCGGTACGCCTGGACCGCGGGGAACAAGAACCGCGACGTGGTGCGGTTCCGGAACGGCGACACGACGCGCGGCGTGATCGGGATCGCGGCGGACGCCCCGACGTTCCGCCTCCGGCCCGACCAGGGCGAGCCCCGCGACGTCCCGGCCGCGGACGTCGGTGCGGTCGCGTTCAACCCGCTCCTCACCCGGCCCCGCAAGCCGAAGGGGCCATTCCTGCGGGTCGTCCTGTCCGATGGCACCCGGCTCGCCCTCGTGAACGCGACGGTCGCCAACGGGGGCTTGAGGGGCGAGACGACGTTCGGCCAGAAGGTCGCGCTCCCCCTCGCCGAGGTGGTCGCGCTCGACGTGTTCCAGACGAAGGCGACGTACCTGTCCGACATCAAACCGGCGAGGGCCGAGTACGCGGCGTTCCTCGGCGTCACCTGGCCGTGGCAGCCCGACCGCACCGCCCGCGGCCTGCCGCTCCGCCTCGCCCTCGCCGACGGCGATTCGACCTTCGACAAGGGCATCGGCACCCACCCGAAGACGACGCTGGCCTACGACCTGGGCGGGAAGTACAAGCGGTTCGAGGCGGTGGTCGGGCTCGACCCCGACCGGGGCCGCGGGCCGGTCGTGGTGCGCGTCCGCGTGGACGGGAAGGATCAAACCGTGCCGGGGCTGGCGGACCTGACCGCGGGGAAGGCGGTGCCGGTGCGGGTCGACGTGGCGGGGGCCAAGGAACTGGTTCTCGAAGTCGAGTTCGGGCCGGGCGGCGGCGTGCGGGGCGGCGTGAACTGGGGCGACGCGCGACTCGTTGAATAGCGCCGCGCGCGGAACCCGGGTGGACAAGGACCGCCATCACGGTTTAAGATGAACGAGAATTGGAAGTCCGGTGTGTCGCTGCACACCCTTCCTGCCGGCCGCGGCCGCGTTCGCGCGTCACCCCGGTTGGCCGATCCGCGGACACCACCACCGTCCGCCGCACCGCGGAGTCGCACACACGAGGCGGACAGACGCCAACCGATGGAGCCAGTGTTGACCCCCCCAACCGACGGGGACTTTAATCCCGCCCCCGAGCTGGACGATCGCGACGAAGACCTCACCGACGACGAAACGGCCGAGGCCGACAACGAATCCGACGAGACCGATGACCTCGACACCGACGCCCCGGAGGCCGAGGGCGCGGACGACACCGACCCGACCGCGGACCCGGACCACGAGAACGCGCCGCCACCGGAAACCGATCCGGCGATGACGTTCGCCGACCTGAAGCTCAACCGCGCCGTTCTGGACGCCCTCGCGCAAGCGGGCTACACCCACCCCACGCCGATCCAGGAAGCGGTCATCCCTCCGGCCCTCGCCGGCAAGGACGTGATCGGCCAGGCCCAGACCGGGACCGGCAAGACCGCGGCGTTCACCCTCCCGTTCCTCGCCCGGTGGCGGCCGCACAAGCTCAAGGGGCCGATCGGCCTCGTCATGACGCCGACGCGGGAACTGGCCCTCCAGGTCTCCAAGGAGGCCGAGAAGCTCGCCCCCAGCGCCCGGTTCTCGGTCGTGGCGGTGTACGGCGGCACCGGGATGCAGAAGCAGCTCACCGGGCTGGCCCGCGGCTGCGACCTCGTCGTCGGCACCCCCGGCCGCCTCCTCGACCACCTCCGCCGCGGGTCGATGACGCTCGACCACCTGAAGTACGTCGTCCTCGACGAGGCCGACCGGATGCTCGACATCGGGTTCCGCCCCGACATCGAGCGGATCCTGAAGCGGTGCCCCCTCAAGCGGCAGACGCTCCTCATGTCGGCCACCGTGCCGGACACGATCAAGCGGCTCGTCAACCGCTACATGACCGACCCGGTCCACCTGCACATGACGCCGGCGACGATGACGGTGGACAAGATCCGGCAGTCGTACTTCACCGTCGAGGCCGACAAGAAGTTCGCGCTGCTCACCAAGGTGATCGCCCGCGAGAAGCCGCGGCAGTGCCTGATCTTCGTCGAGCGGAAGCGGTGGGCCGACAACCTGTACCGCGACCTGAAGCGGGTCGTGGCCGGGGCCGCGGTGATCCACGGCGACCTCCCGCAGACGCAGCGCGAGAAGATCATGGCCGCGTTCCGCACCGGGGACATCAAGTTCCTAATCGCCACGGACGTGATGAGCCGCGGGATCGACGTCGAGGGGCTGTCGCACGTCGTCAACTACGACCTGCCGATGGACATCGAGAACTACGTCCACCGGATCGGCCGCACGGGCCGCATCGGGCGGGACGGCATCGCGATCGCGTTCGCGACGCCGGAACAGGGCGGGCTGCTCACCGACATCGAGGTGATGATCAACCGCCTGATCGAGCGGGACGAGATCCCGGGCGACTGGTACACGCCGCGGCGGGTGTCGTCGCCGACGGCGGCGCCGCCGCCCCCGCCCCCGCAGGTGAAGCGGGACGAGCACGGGTGGGGGGTCGAGGACGACTTCGGGCCGATCGAGAAGCTCGGCGTCGGCCCGGGCGAGGCGGCCCCGACCGACGACCCGTTCGCCGCGCCGGGCGCAACCGGCCCGACCGGTCCGGCACCCGCCGCGCCGCAGCAGAAGAAGGCCGTGTTCGGCAAGTCGCGCCGCCGCTACAGCGACCGGCTGTGACCGGCCCGCGTGGTTGATGTGGGTGGAGGTGGCTGCCCCTCACCCGCGACTCGCAGAGCCTCGTCGCGACCTCTCCCCGTCGGAACGGGGCGAGGTGGGGCTCGCCGGTGTCACCCCACTCTCACCGGACCGCAACGCTGTGGGGAAGACCCGAGGCAACACCTCGCCCCGTTCCGACGGGGAGAGGTCGCCGCTCTTCGCGGCGGGTGAGGGGAAATCACGTCACCCGTTCCAACGCCGCTTCGACAAGTGAAAACACGGAGAGCCGGCCCTGTTGGGCCGGCTCTCCGTGTTTTCTGGCTCGCCGCGGATCAGGGGAGTTCGATCTTCGGGGCGGTGAAGCCGTCGGTGTTGCCGTTGAGCGCCTTCTCCTTGCGGAGTTCCTTGAGGGCGTCCGGGTCGGACGCCGTCATGGGGTTGAGGTTCATCGAAGGGCCGTTCGGCGCGCCGCCCGGGGCCGGGCGGTCGGCCGACTGGAACCCGCTGGAGAGCGTCCAGCAGGTGCCGATCAGCAGCGCCACCGAGGCGGCCAGCGTGTACCGCGACTTGTTGCCCGCGTCGCGGCCGGCGGCGACCGGCTGGTTGCGGGGCGCGTCGACCTGGGCGGCGCGGGCCGCGGCCAGGGACGACGGCTCGCTGTGCGCGCCCGGGGCCGGCGCGACCGGCCACGGGTGCTTCACCTGGGCCTTGAAGAACGTGGAGAACATCGCGTCGAGCGAGTCGTCGGAGAGGTTGGTCGTGCTCATGGTTCAGTCATCGGTTCGGGGTTGGGCGGAACCGAAATCTCCGTGGGTCGAAAGTTTTTCGGCGAGCCGCTGGCGGGCGCGGCTCAGCCGCATGTGGACCGCGGTGACGGCAATTTCGAGCCGCTCGGCGATCGTGTTCGCGTCGTAATCGAGGGCGTACCTCAGGGTCAGGATCTCGCGGTCCGCCGGGGCCAGTTCTTCCAGAACGGCCCGCAACTGGGCGAACATCTCCTCCTGTTCCAGTTTCTCCACCGGCATCGGCTGCGACGACCGCACGCCGTTCAGCAGTTCCGGCGGTTGCGTCCCGTTCCGCCGGAAGGCGCTCTTGGCGAAGTCCTCGGCGAGGTTCCGGGCGACCCGCAGCAGCCACGCCCGCGGGTTCTGGATGTCGTCGCCGGCCTCCCACTGCTTCCACAGCCGCAGGAACGCCTCTTGCGTCACGTCCATCGCCTGGTCGGAGTCCATCCACCGGGCGTAAGCCAGGGCCCAAACTTCGCGGCTGTGCTGCGCGTACAGGGCTTCGAACTCCACGCGGCGGGGCGAGCCAGTGGGGCCGGAGCCGGGGCTCTCGGGCGGTTTCGCGGACCCGTGGGGCATCGCCGGTCAGTTCAATGAGAGAAGCGGTCCGGCGTCGTTGTCACAATGAAGACGACGACCCGCCGGTATCCTAACTGACCACGACCAAATTGTCGCGGTGGACCAACTCGGGGTAAGGGACGCTCCCGAGGAGACTTACGATCTGGTCCGTTTGCTTTCCGCGAAGAAGTTGTGCGTCTTCTGCGGAGTAGTTGCTGAGCCCGCGGCCGATCTCGACCCCGGCCGCGTCGCAGATCGCCACCACGTCGCCCTTTCCGAACTCGCCCTCCACCGCCGTAACCCCAACCGGCAGCAGGCTCTTCCCCTGCTCGACGACCGCGCGGGTCGCCCCCTCGTCGATCCGCAGGGTGCCCTTCGGCCGGGCGGTGAACCCGAGCCAGCGCTTCCAGGCGGGCACGTCGTCGCCGTGCGGCAGGAACAGCGTCCCGACGGGCTCGCCGGCGAACACGCGGTCGAGGATGCCGTCGAGGGAGCCGTTCGCCATGACGACCGACTCGCCGGCCGCGGTCGCGAGCCGGGCGGCCCGGAGCTTGCTCTTCATCCCCCCGGTGCCGAGGGCGCTCTTCGTGTTCGCGGCCAGTTCCGTCACCGACCGGTCGATATTGGGAACGGTGGCGACTAATTTCGCATCCGAATTGCTGCGGGGATCGTCGGAATAGAGCCCGTCCACGTTCGTGAGCAGAACGAGGAGCGGGGCGCGGAGGAGGTTCGTGACCATCGCGGCGAGGTGGTCGTTGTCGCCGAACTTGATCTCCGCGACCGCGACCGTGTCGTTCTCGTTGATGATCGGCAGCGCGCCGTACTCGAACAGCGTGCGGATCGTGTTGCGGACGTTCAGGTAGCGGGCGCGGCTGTCGAAGTCGCCGGCGGTCAGGAGGATCTGGGCCGTGTGGACGCCGTGCGGGGCGAGGCTCTCCTGGTAGAGCTGCATCAGGGCCGACTGCCCGACCGCGGCGCAGGCCTGGAGCTGGGGCAGGTCGGTGGGCCGCTTCGCGAGGCCGAGCTTCCCGACCCCCGCCCCGATGGCCCCGGAGGTCACCAGGACGACCTTGCGGCCCCCCGCCCGGACCCGCGAGAGCTGGTCGGCGAGCGACTGGATGCGGTACCGGTCGAGCTGACCGGTCGCGTCGGCGAGGACGTTGGTCCCGACCTTGATGACGACCGTGTGTGCGCGGGCCACGGTTTCGAGGCGGAGCGGGTCGGGCTGGGAGAGGCTGGACATTGGGTGACCGATCGGGGAACCGGCGAATGCTACCGAGAGGGTGTACCGATCCGGGGCGCCCGCCGCAACCCGACCCCCCGGGGCGTCCCTGCTTGGGCCGCTGGCCCGGCGAACCCGACCCCCGGGCGTCACTTTCCTGTAACAGCACAAACTAAGGTTTGACGCGGGCGGCGTGAAGTGGTTACTATCGAACTCCATGTGGTCGTTCGGTCCCCACCCTCTCCCCTCGAACCCCGCACCCATCAGCCGAGCGCACTGACGCGATGAACTCCTGACCAAAGGACATCGGCAATGACCGCGTGGGCGACAATCCGCCGGGTGAGCAGCGGGGTGACCGTTCCCCTGTTCTTCGTGCTCGTC
The DNA here is from genome assembly GCF_051859125.1 of Gemmata sp. Classification (NCBI taxonomy): domain Bacteria; kingdom Pseudomonadati; phylum Planctomycetota; class Planctomycetia; order Gemmatales; family Gemmataceae; genus Gemmata; species Gemmata sp. The sequence continues at coordinate 7,527 of NZ_JBHYGG010000254.1, read as the reverse complement.
ACTCCGACGCTCGGCCAGGGGGCCGACGACGCAAGTCAACCGCACAAGCCGAACAAGCTCACCCCCGCCCAGTGGCGGGCGGGCGCCGAGGCGGCCGAGAAGGCCAACGACTGGGAGGCGGCGTTCACCGCCTACTGCCACCTGTTCGTCGCCGAGCGGAACTCGCCCGAGGTCCGCGAGCGCCTCAACCACGCCCTCCGCCGCTCGCAACAGGTCCGCCGCCACCGCGACCCGGCGTTCCAGCAGTTCGCCGCCGGCATGTCCACCCTCGACGCGATGCGGCTCTTCGCCGAGGTGCTCACCAAGGTGCCGGTGCTGTACGTCGACCGCGAGCGGGCCACGCCGCAGATCCTCTGGGAGCACGGCATCGAGGAACTCGCCCGGGCGCTGGACAACCCGGTGTTCCGCCAGGTGTACCTCGACAGCCCCGCCGCCGCGAAGGCCGACGGGTTCCGCAACTCGCTCCGCTCGTCGTGGGCGCGGCAGCCGGTCGCCAACGCGAACGACGCCCGCCGGCTCCTCCCGAAGTTGCTCGACGCGGCCGACGCCGCGTTCGCCACCCGGATCCGCGCCGCGCTCGTCCTCGAAATCGTGTGCGGGTCGTGCGCCGGGCTCGACGAGTACACGGTGTTCCTGAACCCCGCACAGTACAACCCGCAGTCCGTCGCGGCCGCGCCGGACCTCACCGCCCAGGGCGTGTACCTCGGGTACGCCGACGGCGGGCTGGTCGTCGCCGGGATCGCCCCGGGCTCGTGGGCCGCGCTGGAGGTTCCCGGGCTGCGGAAGGGCGACCGCGTCGCCACCCTGAACGGCAAGGCGATGGCCGCCGCGACCCCCGCGGCGGCCGCCGAGGCGCTGCGGACCCCCGTCGACGGCTACCACGAGTTGGAAGTTCTGGGCGAGGACGCCGAGGTCCCGGCCTTCGTCGCCCGCCTGCCGGTCGTCGTCCCCACGGTCTACGGCACGTCCGTCGCCGCCCCGAAGGACTCCCTGCCCGGGAAGGACGGGGCCATCGGCTACACCCGCATCGGCCGCATGGCGGCCACGACCCCCCGCGAACTCGACGAGGCGATCCACGGGCTCAAGGCCCGCGGCGTCCGGGCGCTGGTCATCGACCTCCGCGGCAACATGGGCGGCTCGTTCCTCGCCGGCGTGGACACCGCCAAGCGGCTCATCCCGGCCGGGCTGATCGTCACCACCCAGGGGCAGACCGCACAGGTCGACAACCAGCCGTTCTCGTCCGACAGCGGCATGAGCGCCCACGACCTCCCGGTCGTCGTCCTGGTGGACAGCGAAACCGCCTCGGCCGCCGAGGTGCTCGCGGCCGCCCTCAAGGACCACCGCCGCGCCACGCTCGTCGGCATGCCCACCTTCGGCAAGGGGGCGGTCCAGTACCCCGTGCGCCTCGACGCGCTCGACGAGAAGGACGCGGGCGGCCAGCCGAAGACCGGCCGGTCCGGCGGCGTCCGGCTCACGATCGCCAAGCTGCTCTCCCCGAGCGGGGCGGCGATCAACGGCGTCGGCGTCACCCCGCACGTCCTCGAGATGCACCCGGCGCAGCAGCTCGACCTCGCCTTCAAGAAGGCCGTCGAACTCCTGCCCGCGAGCCCGCTCCCGCCGGCACCGATGGCGCTGCCGATGATCCCGTGACGCCGGATGTGTAGCAGTTGCACTTGGTGGGGCAGGCATTCTTGCCTGCCGCTGGAGGCGGTTGGAGGCAGGCAAGAATGCCTGCCCCACCAGTCAGGAACGAACCCAATAGATTCGGTCTGCCACAGAGGGGTCCGCGCTTCCGGGCGGGCCTCGTACAATCTCGGCATGCCCAGCTTCACCCCCGACGAGGCGGCCGCGTGCCGCCGCCTCATTGACCTCGCCCTCGCCGAAGACCTCGGCACCACCGGCGACCGCACCAGCCTCGCGACCATCCCCGCGGCGACCACGTGCGGGGCCGCGTTCGTCGCGCGCTCGCCCGGGGTCGTCGCCGGCATCCCGGCCGCGGAACTGGTGTGCGCGGCCGTCGATCCGGCCCTGCGCTTCGAGGCGGTAGTTCCCGACGGTTCCCCTGTGACACGGGGGATCGTGATCGCGACCGTCGACGGCCCGCTCCGCTCGGTCCTCGCCGCGGAGCGCACGGCGCTGAACTTCCTCCAGCGGCTCAGCGGCGTGGCGTCGCTCACGCAGAAGTTCGTGGCCGCCGTCGCCGGCTCGTCCGCCAAGATCCTCGACACCCGCAAGACCACCCCGGGCTGGCGGCTGATCGAGAAGTACGCCGTGCGGTGCGGCGGCGGACACAACCACCGGATCGGGCTGTACGACGGCATCCTCATCAAGGACAACCACCTCGCGGGCATTGGCGGCGACGTGCGGCGGGCGGTCGAGGCGGCCCGGTCGCACCCCGGGAACGCCGGCCTGCCGGTCGAGGTCGAGGTGGACACGCTCGCACAACTCGAGGTCGCGCTCGCCGTGCGGGCCGACATCGTCCTGCTCGACAACATGACGCCCGATCAACTCCGCACCGCGGTCGCGCGCCGCAACGCGGTCGCCCCCGGCGTGCTGCTCGAAGCGTCCGGCGGCGTGAACCTGGTGACCGTCGGTGACATCGCGAGGACCGGCGTGGACCGCGTCAGCGTCGGTGCGCTGACGCACTCGGCCCCGGCACTGGACATCGGCCTGGACTACCTCGCGTGACCGCCCCCGCCCCCCGCGACTCGTGGACCCTCGACACGGCGAACATCGGGCGCCGCGTCCTGCTCTTCGACCGGCTCGACAGCACCAACACCACCGCCGCCGAACTCGCCGCGCACCACGAGAGCGGGCTCGTGGTGGTCGCCGACTTCCAGACGGCCGGTCGCGGGCAGTACGGCCGCGTGTGGCAGTCGCGGCCCGGCAGTTCGCTCCTCATGTCGGTCGCCCTGCGGCCCCCGCCCGACCTGTGCCGGCCGGTGGTCCTCACCGCACTCGCGGCGGTCGCGGTCGGCGAGGCGGTCCTCGCGCTCACCGGCGTGCAGGCCCGCATCAAGTGGCCGAACGACGTGCTCGTTCGGGGCAAGAAGGTGTGCGGCATCCTGATCGAGAACACCACCGCCGTCGTCGTCGGGATCGGGCTGAACCTGACCCAGACCGCCGCGGAGTTCGCCGCCGCCGGGTTGCCGGACGCGACCTCGCTGGAGATCGTGGGCGGGCGGCCGATCGACGCGGCGACCGCGGCCGAGGTCGTCGTCCGCAAGCTCGATTACGAGTACGGGCGACTGCTGGCCGGCGAGCGGGTCGCGGTCGAGGCCGACTGGAAGTGGCGCATCGGGCTGCTCGGCCGGCCGGTCGTTGCGGAACTCTCCGACGCGTCACAGGTGTCGGGCCGGCTGCACGAGATGAGCTTCGACGGCCTGGAACTGGACACCGGCGAGTGCGGCTGGCGCGTGCTGGTGCCGGAAACGGTCCGCCAACTGCGGCCGCTGTGATCGCGTGCCGACTGGCATCGGCCGTGCCTTGAGGAATTCTTGTAAAGCGCACAATTTCGGGCGGTATGCCCCAACACTTGGCGGCTTGTCGGCTCGCGCCCGGACCGTATATTTCCGTCGACCCTGCCTGCGTCTCATCGGACGCCGCCACTCGCGCCGGCCCCGATCGGGAGTTTGTCCGTGGTGTCTCCCACAACTCCCACCCCCGAACTCCAGGCGGCCCAGCTCGGCCGCGTCCGCGAGCTGCTCGCCGCGATCCTCCCCGCGAACCGCTTCTACGCCGGCAAGTTCGCTGGGTTGCGGCCGAACGACGTCCGAACGCTCGCCGACTTCGCACAGCTCCCGTTCACGACGAAGGCCGAACTCGCCGCCGATCAGGGCGAGCACCCGCCCTACGGCTCGGCCCTGACGTTCCCGTTCGAGAACTACGCCCGACTCCACCAGACCTCGGGGACCAGCACGGGCCGGCCGCTGCGGTGGCTCGACACGCCCGAGTCGTGGGAGTGGCTCCTCGGGTGCTGGCGGGTCAGCTTCCCGTTCATGGGGCTGACGGCCCGCGACATCATCTTCTTCCCGTTCTCGTTCGGGCCGTTCCTCGGGTTCTGGACGGCGTTCGAGGCGGCGTCCCGGGCCGGCTACCTGTGCGTCCCCGGCGGCGGCATGACCAGCACCGCCCGCCTGCGGTTCCTCATCGACCACGCCTGCACGGTCGTCTTCGCCACCCCCACCTACGCGCTCCACCTCGCCGAACTCGCCGCGAAGGAGGGGATCGACCTCGCGAGCGGCCCGGTGCGGGCGCTCGTCGTCGCGGGCGAGCCCGGCGGCAACATCCCGGCGACCCGCGAGCGGATCGAGGCCGTCTGGGGGGCGCGGGTGTTCGACCACTACGGCATGACCGAGATCGGCCCGGTCGCGGTCGAGAGCCACGACCAGCGCGGCACGATGTACCTGCTCGAGTCGCAGTACCTCGCGGAAGTGCTGGCCCCCGACACGAATACTCCCGCGGCCCCCGGCGAGTTCGGCGAACTCGTGATCACGAACCTCGGCCGCACCGGGAGCCCGCTGGTCCGCTACCGCACCGGCGACCTCGTGCGGGTCGCGACCGACGCGGACCCCGCGGGCCGCACCTGGCGGCGGCTCGCCGGGGGCATCCTCGGCCGCGCCGACGACATGATCCACGTCCGCGGCAACAACCTGTACCCGGCGTCGATCGAGTCCATCGTCCGCCGGTTCCCGCAGGTCGCCGAGTACCGCATCGTCGTCGATACGAGCGGCTCGCTCGCCGACCTGCGGATCGAGGTCGAGCCGCGGGACGGGGACGGCCGCGACCTCGCCGACAGCGTGGGCCGGGCCGTGCGCGACGAGTTGCTGTTCCGCGTCGAGGTGTCGGCGGTCCCGTGCGGGAGCCTGCCCCGGTTCGAGATGAAGGCCCGCCGCGTGGTGCGGGCCGGTGCGCCGGCGCCGTAACGAGTAGAATGGTCCGCGGAGTTCCACCGCTGCCCCAGGGGTCCGACATGCACCCGTACCGCCTCTTCCTGCTGCCACTGTTCGCCCTCCTCTCCGCCCCGCTGGTGTCCGCCGCGGGGGCCGCTGACTGGGTCCACTGGCGCGGCCCCGAGCAGAACGGGCACTCGAAGGAGACCGGCCTGCCGGCCGAGTTCGACCCGAGGCAGAAGGAGAAGGGGAACGTCGCCTGGACCCAGCCGTTCGGCGGCCGCTCGGCCCCGCTCGTCATGGACGGCCGGCTGTACATCATCCAGGGGACCGGCGAGGGGCTGGGCGAGGCCGAGCAGGTCGTGTGCTTCGACGAGAAGACCGGCAAGAAGCTCTGGGAGTACCGCGTCAGCGTGTACCACACCGACATCGTCTCCAGCCGCCTGGGGTGGACGACGCTGGCGGCCGACCCCGCCACCGGGCACGTCTACGCCCACACCACCGCCGGCGCGCTGCTGTGCCTCGATAGGGCCGGGAAGCTCGTCTGGACCCGGCATCTCACCGAGGAGTTCGGCCGGGTCACCGGGTACGGCGGCCGCATCGTGTCGCCGGTGTTCGACAGCGGGCTCGTCATCATCGGCATGGTGAACGGGAGCTGGGGCGACCTGGCCCGCGGGCTGAACCGGTTCGTCGCGTTCGACGCGAAGACCGGCGAGGTCGTGTGGTGGTCCACCCTGAGCCCCGACACCCTCTACGGCACGTACTACTCGATCCCCGTCGTGGCGGTGATCGGCGGGCAGCGGCTGCTGCTCACCGGCGGGGCCGACGGGAGCGTCCACGCCCTGAAGGTGCGGACCGGCGAGGTCGTGTGGAGCAAGCAGCTCGCCAAGGGGGTCATCAACGGCTCGCCGGTCGTCAGCGGGAACCTCGTGTACTTCTCGCACGGCGAGGAGAACCCCGAGGGCGCGCCGATCGGCCGCATCGTGTGCCTCGACGCCTCGCAGATCGACCCGGCCACGAAGGACCCCAAGGTCGTGTGGGACACGTTCCGCCGCAAGTACAAGGCGAACCGGAACCGCGAACTCGCGAACCGGTTCGGCCTCGCGTCGGCGGCGCTGGCCGACGGGCTCCTGTACGTGCCGGACGACACCGGCGAGCTGTTCTGCTTCCGGGCCAAGGACGGCGAGATGCTCTGGAAGTCCCGGTACGCGACCGAGGTCCGCGGCGCGCCGCTCGTCGCCGACGGGAAGCTGTACGTCTTCGACGTCAAGGGCCGGATGCTCATCTACAAGCTCAACGGCGAGAAGGCCCCGGACCCGGACGAAACGTTCGAGTACAAGTTCCCGGCGAAGGACGGGCTCCCGACCGAGACCAACTGCACCCCGATCGCCGTCAACGGCCGCGTCTACTTCACGACCCGCACCGATCTGTACGCCCTGGCCGACGCGGGCGCGAAGGCCGGGGCCGGCAAGTACGAGGCGGGGCCCGAGGAGGCGCCGCTCAAGGAGGGGGCGGTCGCCGGCGTGCGGCTGTTCCCGGCCGACGCGTCCGCGAAGCCCGGCGAGAAGGTGACGTTCCGGGCGGTTTTCTTCGACGCCAACGGCCGCGAGGTGAAGCACGACGCGAAGGGCGAGTGGTCGCTCCCGGTGCCGCCGCTGCCGAAGGGTGCGACGACCCCGCCGCCGGCGCTCCAGGGTACCATCGCCGACGGCGTGCTGGCGCTGGCCCCGGTGCCGAGCCAGCAGGGGTACGTGGACTTCCAGGCGGGCGGGCTCAAGGCCCGCGCCCGCGTGCGGGTCGTGCCGCAGATCCCCTACGCCCAGAACTTCGACAAGCTCCCCCCGGGCGCGGCCCCGGGCGGGTGGGTGAACGTCCAAGGGAAGTACCTGGCCAAGAAGCTCGACGACGGGAGCCTCGTGCTCTCGAAGGCGAACACCGACGCCCGGCCCCCGCTGGCCCGCGCCAACGGGTACATCACCTCCCCGGAGGCGACCGACTACACGGTCCAGGCCGACATGCAGGGCACCAAGGTCCGCGACCGGATGCCGGACATGGGCCTCGTGAACTGCCGGTACACGCTCGTCCTCGACGGCAAGCCCGACCCCGCGACCGGCAAGCGGACCCTGCGCCTCACCTCGTGGGACGCCCGCCCGCGGATCGGCCACGAGGTCCCGTTCGACTGGCAGCCGGGCGAGTGGTACACGGTCAAGTTCACCGTCGAGCAGACCGAGAAGACGGCCGAGCTGAAGGCGAAGGTGTGGAAGCGGGGCGAGGCCGAGCCGGCCGAGTGGACCGCCACGTTCAGCGACCCGAGCCCGAACCGGGCCGGCGCGGCCGCCCTGTACGGGTACGTCACCAACGTGACCGACGCCGAGCCGGGCTCCGACATCTACTACGACAACGTGACCGTGACGCCCAACAAGGCCCCGGCTAAGGCTCCGAACAAGTGACGTCCGGACCGCGGCGTTCTGTAGCCGGCCTCTGTGAGGCCGGTGCTTCGGGACTCGCGAAGGCCCGGCCTCACAGAGGCCGGCTACAAAAGAGCAGCGGATCAACCCGGCTCGGAGCGAGCCCGTGCCCGGGATAAGTCATCGGTGGTTGGCGGGCCGCCACGGAGGGCGGCCCCTACGAAACT
>NZ_JBHYGG010000253.1:0-49069 GCF_051859125.1 Gemmata sp. | reverse complement strand
TCAGCGACCGGAGTTCTGGTGGAGCGCCCACCTCCGGTCGCTGACGCTCCCGGCTCGCCAGGGTGGTTGGGCGCGAGAATCACGCCCACCCTCGCAATGATCGCCTCGAACCTCCCCCCCGCACACGGTGTCTCCCCGGCACCATGCTGTACTACCCCAAGATCCCCGGCCCGAGGGACGCGCCGGCCGGGCACTGCGTCGCGTTCGAGAAGCTCGACGGCACCAACCTCCACTGGTGCTGGGGCCGCGACAGCGGCTGGCACGCCTTCGGCACGCGGCGCGACCGGTTCGACCTCACGCCGACCGGCACGGCCGCGTTCGCCGCCGCGCACCCCGGCCTCGAAGACGCGCCCGCGGCGTTCCTCGACGCCCTCGCCGACCCGCTCGACGCGGCGCTGCGCCACCACCCCGAGTTCTCGGGCCGCGGCGAGGTCCGGGCGTTCACCGAGTACCTCGGGCCGAACTCGTTCGCCGGCCGGCACCACCGCGACGAGCCGAAGGAAACCGTCCTCATCGACGTGTGGGTCGAGGACTCCGGGTTCGTCGGCCCGGGGGCGTTCGTGGCGATGTTCGGCCACCTGCCGACGCCGCGGGTCGTCTACCGCGGGAAGCTCACCGGCGCGTTCCTGGAGGCGGTGCGGCGGGGCAAGTACGACGTGGCCGAGGGCGTGGTGTGCAAGGGCGGCCACGGGGCCGACGTGTGGATGGTGAAGGCGAAGACGCTCGCGTACCTCGACCGCCTCAAGGCGTCGTTCGGCACGAAGTGGGAAGCGTTCTGGGAGTGAGTTGCTGCCGGGAATCCGGTTGACCCGGCACGCGGGAGCGGTGACACTCAAGTCCCCCGCCCCCCGGATCGGCTCCCCGCCTCGCCCCGCCCCGTCCCACTTCTGCCGGAGTCGCTGCCATGACCCCCCGCCCCACGCGACCGTCCCGCCGCGGCTTCCTCAAGATCGGCTCGCTCGGCCTCGGCGGGCTCACGCTGCCCAACCTGCTGCGGGCCGAGTCCGCCGCCGGCGTCCGCTCGTCGCACAAGTCGGTGATCCTCATCTACCTCGTCGGCGGGCCGCCGCACCAGGACATGTTCGACCTGAAGCCCGACGCGCCGAAGGAGGTCGCCGGGCCGTGGAAGCCGACCGCCACGAACGTCACCGGCGTCCAGATCTGCGAGGCGTTCCCGAAGCTCGCCCGGAACATGGACAAGCTCGCGATCGTGCGGTCCCTCGTCGGCAACCAGGCCGACCACGACGCGGCGCAGTCGTACCACGGGCACCACCCGCGGAAGCCCGCGCCGGCCGGCGGGTGGCCGCAACTCGGGTCCGCGGTCGCGAAGGTGCAGGGGGCCGTCGGCCCGTCGGTGCCGCCGTTCGTGAGCCTCTGTTACACCTGCACCCACGGGCCGTACAACGAGCCGGGGCCGGGGTTCGTCGGCCCCGCGGCGTCGCCGTTCCGGGCGATGGGCCAGACCCGCGAGGACATGGTGCTCCGCGGGATCACGGTGAACCAACTCGCCGAGCGCAAGGCGCTGCTCGCCGGGTTCGACGACCTCCGCCGCGACATCGACGCGACCGGCGGCATGAAGGGGATGGACGCCTTCACCCGGCAGGCGTTCGGGCTCCTGACGTCGTCGCGGATGGCCGAGGCGCTCGACGTCTCCCGCGAGCCGCTCGCCGTCCGCGAGCGGTACGGCACCGGCGACCCGAAGGTGTTCGTGGACGCCAACGGCGCGCCGCGGGTGCCCCAGAGCCTGCTCATGGCCCGGCGGCTCGTCGAGGCCGGGGCGCGGGTCGTCACCCTCAACTACAGCAAGTGGGACTGGCACGGCGGGCTGAACGCCGAGGGCCGCCCGAACAACTCCATCTTCCTCCGCGAGAAGGAGGACTTCCCGGTGTTCGACCAGTGCGTCAGCGCGCTCGTCGAGGACCTCCACGCCCGCGGGCTCGACCGGGACTGCACCGTCGTCGTGATGGGCGAGTTCGGCCGCACGCCGAAGATCAGCGCGCAGGTCGGCCGCGACCACTGGCCGGCGGTGAACTGCGCGCTGCTCGCGGGGGGCGGAATGCGGACCGGGCAGGTGATCGGCGCGACCGACAAGATCGCGGGCGAGGCGGTGTCGCGGCCGGTGTCGTTCGCCGAGCTTTTTGCGACGCTGTATCACAACCTCGGCATCGACGTGAACCAGGTCACGCTCCCGGACCTCACCGGCCGGCCGCAGTTCCTCGTGGAAGACAACGCGCAGCCGGTCCGCGAGCTCCTGTGACGCGCACCCGTCGCCGGTCCGACCCGGGCGCCTCGTTCGTTAGCACCCCGGTCGGAGCCTGGCCACTTCTCTGAGACCTCGTCTCACTCCAACTTCCTCACCACGAAGACATGCCGCTAGCGTCGGGATTTTTCCGATTTGCAGCTTGTATCCGAGGTACAGCGGGCTACCATCTCGACTTAGTGAAGGATGCGACAAAGTAGGTGGACGCGGCTCCCGGCGACTCGTATCGCTAGAGTCACACAAGGTCCGCATCACGATCAATCTGGCTGTGCCACGGTTCTGGGCGGAGGGCCAAGTTTGGAACACGCGACCTCGCACGCCGCGACCACGACCCCGACGAAGCCGATCGTCGCCCCCATCGGGGGCGGGCTCTCGGGCGCGTCGATCGGCCTCGGCTTCTTCAGCATGTGCGTCTTCTGGTGGTACCCGTTCAGCCCGATCCTCTCGGCCGTGGGGCTGGTGCTGGGCCTCATCGGCCTGGCCCGCGGGGCGCGCGGGCCGCGGGGCGAGAACTTCGCGTTCGGCGGCGTCGCCCTGTGCGCGACCAGCCTGTCAATGACGCTCACGCTCAACTTCGCCCTGCGGTACCTGCAGTGGGACTCGCTGCTGTGAGACCCGCGGTGGCGCGGGCCGGTGGGTTGCGGTTGATGGGTGGGTTGCGGTTTGTCGGTGGTGCGGTCCGTCAGTTCGAGCCGAGGTGGTGACGCGATGCCCCAGATTTTCCCGAAGGCGCTGAACCCGATCGCCCGGGTGATCGTGCTGAGCCTGCCGGTCCTGGCCGCGACCACGGGCGTCGGGCTGGCCGCGTTCTTCCGGTCGACCTACGCGACGGGCGTCGGCGAGGCCCCCCCGCAGCCGGTCGCGTTCAGCCACGCCCACCACGTCGGGCAACTCGGCATCGACTGCCGGTATTGCCACACGTCGGTCGAGATCTCCGGGTCCGCCAACGTGCCGCCCACCAAGACCTGCATGAACTGCCACCAGCAGATCTGGCAGGGGGCCGACATGCTCGAGCCGGTCCGCGACAGCTACCGCACCGGCAAGCCGATCGAGTGGAACAAGGTCTACAACCTCCCGCACTACGCCTACTTCAACCACTCGATCCACGTCGCCAAGGGGGTCGGGTGCGTGAGCTGCCACGGGCGGCTCGACCAGCAGAACCTGACGGTCCAGAGCTCGACGCTGCTCATGGAGTGGTGCATCAACTGCCACCGCGAGCCCGAGAAGCACCTCCGCCCGCGGAGCGAGGCGACGAGCATGCTCTACAGCCCCGCGACGCTGACCGCCGACGGCAGCGCGCCGAAGTGGAAGCGGGCCGACCTTCCGAACTTCGGCAAGCTCCCCGACGGCAAGGACAACCCGCTCATCGGCACCGCCCGCCCGACCGACCAGCGGGAAATGGGGCTGCTGCTGAAGGAAGAGTACAAGGTCCGCGACCCCGTCACGCTGACCAACTGCTCGATGTGCCACCGGTAGTTCGGGCCCCGGACCCGGGGTCGGGAGTCGGGGGCAGGAGTCACGAGCGACTCCCCCGCGACGCACGACACCCGAGCCCCGACCCGTGAACCCGGACCCCCGACTCCCGACTTCTGCTGAGGTTCCGATGAAGCCCGACAGCACGGACACGCCGCCCGTCGCGCAGCCCGCCAAGCAGTGGCAGGGGCTCGACGAGTACGTGGGCAGCGCAGAGTTCCAGAAGGCGGTCCAGGACGAGTTCCCCGAGGGGGCGTCCGAGTTCACCGACGAGGTCAGCCGGCGGCGGTTCGTCGGGCTCATGGGCGCGTCCGTCGCCCTGGCCACCGGGGCCGGGTGCTACGTCCGGCCCGCCCCGCCGCGGAAGATCCTGCCGTACGCCACGCAGCCCGACCAGCTCACCCCGGGCGTGCCCCTGTTCTTCGCCTCGGCCGCGCCGCTGAGCGGGTTCGGCGTCGGCGTGCTGGTCCGCAGCAACGAGGGCCGGCCGACCAAGATCGAGGGCAACCCGAGCCACCCGTCGAGCCCCAACGGCGGCACCGACTCGTTCACCCAGGCCAGCATCCTCGACCTGTACGACCCGGACCGCTCGCAGCGCGTGACCCACCGCGGGCTCGCGTCGTCGCCCGACGAGGCGATCGTCGCCGTCCGCAAGGCGCTGTACGACGCCGCCGGCCAGCCGAAGAAGAACCTCCGGCTCCGCCTGCTCACCGAGACCGTGACGTCGCCGACGCTCGGCGCGCAGGTCCTCAAGCTCCTCGCCGACTTCCCCGAGGCCCGCTGGGTCCAGCACGACCCGGCCGTCGGCTCCGGCGCCCGCGACGGGCTCACGAAGGCGTTCGGGCGGCCGCTCAACGTCACCTACGACTTCACCCGGGCCGACGTCGTCCTGGCGCTCGACGCCGAGTTCCTCGAAGGGTGCCCCGGCAGCGTCCGGTACGCCCGCGACTTCGCCGAGCGCCGCAAGATCCGCAAGAACGGCAAGACGCTCGCCGAGGTCCACGCCAAGCCGCACGTTCACGCCGAGGGCGAGGGCGACGACCACGAGCACGAGCACAAGGACGGGATCAAGCCCGAGGCGCTGAACCGGCTGTACGCGGTCGAGGCGATGCCGAGCACGGTCGGGTCCGTCGCGGACCACCGGCTCGCGCTGCCGGTCACGCTGATCGAGTCGCTCGTCCGCACGCTGGCGGTCGAACTCGGCGTCGCCGGGGTCCCCGGGGCCGCCCCCCTGCCGGACGCCGCAAAGGCCTGGATCAAGCCGCTCGCCGACGACCTGAGGGCCAAGGCCGGGAAGTCGGTCGTCGTCGCCGGCCCGCACCTGTCGGCGACGGCCCACGCGCTCGTCGCGGCGATCAACGTGAAGCTCGGCAACGCCGGGACGACCGTGATCTACACCGAGGCGATCTCGGTCCGGCCGGCCGAGAAGGTGATCGACCTCAAGGCGCTCACCGCCGAGATGGCGGCCCGCCAGGTCGACGCCCTCATCGTCCTCGACGTCAACGCGGCGTACACCGCCCCGGCCGACGTGCCGTTCGAGAAGGCGATCAAGAACGTCCCGTTCACGTTCCACCACGGGCTGTACCAGGACGAGACCGCGGTGCTGTGCCACTGGCACGCCAACGCCGCCCACTACCTCGAAGCCTGGGGCGACATCCGCGGCCACGACGGCACGGTCGCGCTCCAGCAGCCGCTCATCGCCCCGCTGTTCTCCGGCAGCTCGGCGATCGAGTTCTTCGCCAACGTGTTCCAGAACTCGGCCCGCGACGGGTACGACATCGTCCGGGCGACGTGGCGGAACCCCGACGAGGTCCGCAAGAGCTACCCGGGCCTGCCGAAGGTCGAGCAGTTCGAGGTGTTCTGGCAGCAGGCGGTCCGCGCGGGCGTGATCGCCGGCACCGCGGCCGCCCCGGTCGCGGTCGCCCTCGCGGCGAACTGGGCCGCCGACGCGCCGGCCGCCCCGGCGTTCAACGCCGCCGAGCAGCTCGAAATCAACTTCCGCCCCGACCCGACGCTGTACGACGGCCGGTTCGCCAACAACGGGTGGCTCCAGGAGCTGCCCAAGCCCGTCACCAAGGTGTGCTGGGACAACGCCGTCTACATGAGCGAGGTCACCGCCAACAAGCTCAAGCTCGACCCCGCGTTCTTCCGGTGGACCGCCGGCGAGCACGGCCGGGCGCAGGTGAACGTCGTCCAGCTCAAGTACCGCGGCGTCACAGTGCTGGCCCCGGTGTGGGTGCTGCCGAACCACGCCGACGACTCGATCACGGTCCACCTCGGCCACGGCCGCGAGCGGGCCGGCCGGGTCTGCTCGACGCAGGGCGAGCCGAACGCCGCCGGCAAGGACGTCCGCGGGTTCAACGCCTACGCGCTCCAGACGTCCGACGCGCCGTGGACCGCGGCGACCGGCAAGGACGCGGCCGGCAACTCCGACCTGGTGATCACCAAGACCAAGAAGGTCTACCTGCTGGCCCAGGTGCAGGGCCAGACGTCGATGAGCCAGAAGGACCTGTTCATCGACTACGAGTGGAACCGCAAGCCGGTCCGCCACGGCGACGTCGAGCTGTACAAGAAGAACCCGGCGTTCGCCAAGATCCCGCCGATGGCCGCGGGCGAGACCGCCCCGATCAACCGCAACGTCCCGGCGCCCAAGCCGCACGGCAGCGGCGGCGACACCCCGGGCGAGCACCCGGCCCACAGCCCGGGCGCCGACCACGGCGACGGCGGCCACGGCCACGACGGCCGCTTGCACTCGCTCACGATGTACTACGACGAGGACAAGTTCAAGCGGTTCACCCCGGGGCTCAAGCCCGAGCAGCAGCGCCGCTGGGCCATGGCCATCGACCTGAACGCCTGCACCGGGTGCTCGGCGTGCGTGGTCGCGTGCGTGAGCGAGAACAACATCCCGGTCGTCGGCAAGGACCAGGTGACCAAGGGCCGGTTGATGCACTGGATCAACATCGACCGGTACTACGAGGGGAACCCGGGCGACGCGGGGCTCAAGACCCTGTTCCAGCCCCGCATGTGCGTGCAGTGCGAGAACGCCCCGTGCGAGATCGTGTGCCCGGTCGGCGCGACGGTCCACTCGGCCGACGGCCTCAACGACATGACGTACAACCGGTGCGTCGGCACCCGGTACTGCTCGAACAACTGCCCGTACAAGGTCCGCCGGTTCAACTTCCTGACGTACGTGGACTGGGACTCGAACACGCTCAAGCTGGGCCGCAACCCGGACGTGTCGGTCCGGAGCCGCGGGGTGATGGAGAAGTGCACGTTCTGCGTGCAGCGGATCCGCGGGGCCGAGATCGTCGCCGAGCGGGAGCACCGCAAGATCCGCGACGGCGAGATCCTGACCGCGTGCCAGTCGGCGTGCCCGTCGGGCGCGATCGTGTTCGGCGACCTGAACGACGACCACAGCGCGGTGGCGCGGTGGAAGGAGGAGCCGGCCAACTACGGGCTCCTCGCCGAACTCAACACCCGGCCCCGCCTGACCCACCTGGCGATCGTCCGGAACCCGAACCCCGCCATGCCGAAGGCGTGACCCGGGGCCAGTTGACACGCGAGAACACGAGGATGCCGAACACGCCGAAGGGGGCCTGACGTGGCGACAGCGGAACTTAACAACGCCCACCGGGGCGGGCTGCCGCCCGAGCCGGAGATGCACCCCCTGGTCCTGAACAAGCACGGGCTTGTCTCGATCGGGGACGCCATCGGCGGGGTGGTGCTCAACACCAAGCACCCCCGCGGGTGGTGGCTCGGGTTCCTGGCCGGGCTGGCGATGCTGCAGATCCTCGCGGTCTCGGTCGCGTGGCTGTTCTACATGGGCGTCGGGGTCTGGGGCATCAACGTCCCGGTCGCCTGGGGCTTCGCGATCGTCAACTTCGTGTGGTGGATCGGCATCGGCCACGCCGGCACGCTGATCTCCGCCGTGCTGCTGCTCATGCACCAGAAGTGGCGCACGAGCATCAACCGGTTCTCCGAGGCGATGACCATCTTCGCCGTCATGTGCGCCGGCCTGTTCCCGCTCCTGCACATGGGCCGGCCGTGGTTCTTCTACTGGCTGTACCCGTTCCCCAACGTCGCCGGCGTGTGGCCCCAGTTCCGCAGCCCGCTCACCTGGGACGTGTTCGCGGTCACCACGTACTTCACCGTGTCGCTGGTGTTCTGGTACATCGGGCTCATCCCGGACCTCGCGTCGCTCCGCGACCAGGCCCGGACCCGGTGGCAGCGGCTCCTGTACGGCGTGCTGGCCCTGGGCTGGCGCGGGTCGGCCATCCACTGGCGGCGGTACGAGAAGGTGTACCTGATCCTCGGCGGGATCAGCACCCCGCTCGTGCTCTCGGTCCACACGGTCGTGTCGTTCGACTTCGCCGTGTCCATCGTCCCGCTGTGGCACGCCACGATCTTCCCGCCGTTCTTCGTCGCCGGGGCCATCTACTCGGGCTTCGCGATGGTGGTGGCGATCGCGCTGCCGGTGCGGCGGTGGTACAAGCTCGAGGACTTCTTCACCGACCACCACGTGGACATCATGGGGAAGGTCATGCTGGCGACCGGGTTCCTCGTGACCTACGGGTACTTCAGCGAGGCCTGGATGGCGTGGTACGGCCACACGCTCTACGAGTGGGGCACCACGATGGAGCGCATGTTCGGCCCGTACGGGTGGTCGTACTGGGCGCTCATCATCACCAACTGCGCGTTCCCGCTGACGTTCCTGTGGTCGAAGCGGATCCGCCGGAGCTTCTTCTGGATGGAGATGATCTGCATCTCGGTGCTCATCGGGATGTGGTTCGAGCGGTACGTGATCGTGATCACCCTGGCCCGCGAGTACATCCCGGCCCAGTGGGGCCGGTACGCCCCGACCATCTGGGACTACGGGACCATGATCGGGTCCATGGGCCTGTTCCTCACCCTGTTCTTCTTGTTCCTCCGGTACCTGCCGATGATCTCGATCACCGAGATGCGCGAACTGTTGCCCCGGAAGCAGGGCGGCGGCGGCGGCCACTCGATCATGGAGAACGCGCCATGACCCCGACCACCCCGATCCTCACCCCCGGCGCCGTGCACACCCCGCACGACGACACGCACCACGGGCCGCGGCCCGAGCCGACCGTGTTCGGGCTCCTCGCGGAGTTCGAGACGGCCGACGGCATGGTCGCCGCCGCGCACAAGGTGCAGGGGGCCGGGTTCACCCGGTACGACTGCTACAGCCCGTACCCCGTCGGCGACGCGGCCGACGCGATGAACTTCCCCAAGTCCGAAATGGGCGCGGTGATGTTCGTCGGCGGGCTCACCGGGGCCTGCACCGGGTTCTTCATGCAGTACTACCTGAACGCCTACGGGTACGCCCTGAACGTGGGCGGCCGCCCGTACCTGAGCTGGCCGTCGTTCATCCCCATCACCTTCGAGATGATGGTGCTGACCGCCGCGCTCACGGGCCTGTTCGGGCTGATGGCGCTGTGCGGGCTGCCGCGGTACCACCACCCGCTGTTCAACTCGAAGGCGTTCGACCGGGCCACCCGCGACCGGTTCTTCCTGTGCATCGAGGCGATCGACCCGAAGTACGACGCCGCCGCCACCCGGGCGTTCCTGAGCGACCTGCACCCGGTGTCGGTCGAGGAGGTGCCGGAATGAGTGCCCAACGCGACCGCGGCCCGATCGGCCGCATGCGACTCCTGACCCTGGCCCTCCTGTGCGCGGCGCCCGCCGCCGGGTGCCGCCAGCAGATGTCCGACCAGCCGTACCACCGGCCCCAGGAGGGGTCCGACTTCTTCGCCGACGGCCGCGCCTCGCGGCCGCTGGAGAACGGCGTCGTCCACCGGGCGCAGTACCTCGACACCGACCCGCTCGCGACCGGCCTGACCCCGGACGAGTGGACCCGCGTGTACGCCCGCCAGGCGAACAACAAGGTCGACCTCGCGACCCCGACCCCGATCGAGAACCGCGAGGCGGCCGTCACGCTCCCGCGGTACGACCAGCGGGCCGCCGGCAACCCCAAGGTGTACGTCGAGGGGTTCCCGTTCGCGATCACCGGCGAGGACCTGGACCGCGGCCAGGAGCGGTACACGATCTACTGCGCGGTGTGCCACGGGGCGCTCGGCAACGGGCAGGGGAAGATCTGGGAGCGCGGCTACCTGAAGCCGACGTCGTTCCACACCGCCCCGGTCGGCGCGCACGAGCTGCCGACCCAGGAGGTCCCGGCCACGCCGCTCGGGTACTCCCGCGGGTACTCGCTCTGGGACATCAAGATCCCGCTGCGGGAGGCCCCGGTCGGGTACTACTTCGAAGTCATCACCAAGGGGTACGGGGGCATGCCCAGTTACTCCGCCCAGATCGCGCCGGCCGACCGCTGGCGGATCATCGCCTACGTCCGCGCCCTGCAGTACAGCCAGCACGCGACCGACCTGCCGCCCGCACTGGCGGACAAGGTGAACGCGGCCGGCACCGGCGCGGCGACCGACACGAAGAAGGCGGGAGGTCATCCGTGAGTAGTGATCCCACAGCGGCCGCGCCGGCGTCGCCCGCCGCGGTCGTGAACAACCCGAACGCGCTCGACTGGGCCCCGTTCACCCGGGTCGCCATGGTCGCCGCCGTCGCGGGCGTCGCCCTCTACGCGGCCGTGGGCGTGGTCAACCTGACCAACGCGCACGACGACCACGAGCGGCACCTGGCCGGCGCGCGGTTCATGTCCGCGTACCTCACCGGGTTCACGTACTGGCTCAGCCTGCCGATCGGGGCGATGGCGCTGCTGATGATCGGCTACCTCGCGAAGACGTCGTGGGGCCTGCTGCTCCGCCGCCCGCTCGAGGCCGCGACCCGCACGATGCCGCTCCTCGCGGTGCTGTTCGCGGGGCTCGCCGCGGCCGTCGCGTTCGACCACGGCCACTACTCGCCGTACTGGTGGACCAACCCCGAGGTGGTCCCGCCCGACCCGTCCGTGAACATGGCCAACCCGGGCGCCGACGCAGAGGCCGGCAACAAGCGCGACCTCGCGATCGAGTACGGCAAGTACATGATCGCCAAGGCGACCCAGCACCAGCAGCACGCCCGCGAGGTGGGCACCTACGGGTTCCTGTCCGTGCCGTCGTTCATCGGCGTCGGGGCCGTGCTGTTCACGATCTGGGGGCTCATGATCGCGTACCTGAACCGGTGGAGCCGCCGGGCCGAGGGCACCCCCGTCCAGGTCGAGGCCGCGCTGCTGAAGCTCAGCAACTTCTCCGGGCCCGGGATGATCGTGTACGCGATCACCCTGACCGCGGCCGCCACCCAGTGGGTGATGTCGGTCGAGCCGGGCTGGGCCTCGACGATGTTCCCGGTCATCTTCGCGGTGAACCAGTTCCTCACGACGATGGCCCTGTGCCTGGCGCTGTTCCTGTGCATCGTCAGCCGCGAGCCGTTCGCGAAGGTGATGCGGCCCAAGTTCCAGCTCGACATGGCGACGCTGCTCCTGGTGTTCACCCTGTTCTGGACGTACACCTCGTTCTCGCAGTTCATGCTGATCTGGGTCGGCAACCTGCCCGAGGAGATCCCGTTCTACCTGAAGCGGTCGACCGGCGGGTGGTGGTACGTGTCGGCCGGGCTGGCGGCGCTGCACTTCGCGCTGCCGTTCCTGCTGCTGCTGTTCCGCGACATCAAGCTGCACCCG
The DNA here is from genome assembly GCF_051859125.1 of Gemmata sp. Lineage (NCBI taxonomy): Bacteria > Pseudomonadati > Planctomycetota > Planctomycetia > Gemmatales > Gemmataceae > Gemmata > Gemmata sp. The sequence goes on along the minus strand of NZ_JBHYGG010000253.1, from coordinate 37,694 downwards.
AAGCGGCTCCGGGCCGTGGCGCTGTTCCTGCTGGTGATGTGCGCGATCGACGTGACCTGGTGGCTCGCGCCCGCGTCGGTCCCGTTCGGGGGCGTGCCAGCGTGGCTGATGGACGCCGGGGCCATTCTCGCCATCGGCGGCGTGTGGGGGCTGTACTTCTTCCACGAGCTGAAGAAGCGGAACATCCTCCCGGTCGACGAGACGTTCCTGCTGCCGGAGGGGCACCACCATGAGTCTCACTAACAACCCCGGCGGCTCGAAGGGCGGGTCCAAGCCCGACGACCACGACGGGTTCGCCCGGCCCAGCGCCGAGTCCCTGCGGCTCGGGTACGAGCCCGACGGGTACCACACCGGCAGCGTCGTGAGCGTGCCGGTGCTCGTGGTGGTGTTCTTCGTGCTCGCCTTCGGCAGCACGACGGCCCTGTTCATGTACTTCAGCAAGGCCCCGAACGACCCGGCGGCGCACCCGATGGCCCGGGAGCGGAACCAGGTCGAACTCGGCGACCGGCTCAAGCGGATCGGCCGCGGCGCCGAGGTCGACCAGCCGCGGCTCGAGCCGCTCGTGGTCCGCACCGGCAACAGCCGGGCGATCACCCGGCCCACGGACCCGAACGGGAACAACCCGCCGTACGTGTACCCGGAGGACAGCCGGGCCGACGCGGACCGCACCCCGGAGCTGTTCCGCACCGGGTGGGCCGACGGCGGCCGGACGGTGGCCCAGGTGCCGCTCGCGGCGGTCCTCGACGGGGCGGCCCCGAAGCTGTTCCCGTTCCAGGACCACGGCTCGCGGCCGACGGCCTCGACGCACCTGCCGACCGCGTCCAACGCCGGCCGCGGGGCCGAGCACGCCGAGGCCGTGATGCCCAGGGTGCACCAGGTGCCCGCGACCGCGCCCGAGGCGAAGAAGGACGAGCCCAAGAAGGACGAGGCGAAGAAGGACGAGCCCAAGAAGGACGCGAAGGCCCCCGACGCGCCCAAGGCCCCGGAGCCGCCGAAGGCTCCCGAGAAGGGGGAGGTCAAGAAGTGAGGCTCCCCCGGACCTCGCCCCTGGTGTCCGTTGCGTGCCTCGCGGCGCTGCTCGCGGCCCCGTCCGTGGGTACCGCGGCCGGCCCCGACGGGCTCGTGCCCGGCGGCAACGAGCAGCCGACCGTGCAGGCCGACATCAGCAACATCGGGATCGACCAGAACCTCGGCGCGCAGGTGAACCTCGACCTCGTCTTCCGCGACGAGTCCGAGCGGCCCGTCACGCTCCGCGAGGCGATGAACGGCAAGGTCACGATCCTGGTGCCGGTCTACTTCCGGTGCCCGGACCTGTGCAACAAGGTGCTGAACGAGTTGACGGTCTCGCTCCGGGCCCTGGCCCTGAGCGGGTTCCGCGTCGGCGACCAGTTCACGGTCGTCACCGTGAGCATGGACCCGAAGGAGCACGCGGACCTGGGCTCGGCCAAGCAGAAGGCGTACCTGGGCGAGTACGGGTTCCCGGCGGACCCGAGCGGGTGGCGGTTCCTGACCGGGAAGAAGGAACCGGTCGGCGAGTTGCTGAAGAGCGTCGGGTTCCGCTATGAATTCGACAAGGCGTTCAAGGAGTACAAGCACCCCAGCGGCGTCATGATCCTGACCCCCGAGGGGAAGATCTCGCGGTACTTCATGGGCATGCAGTTCGACGACAAGGTGCAGCCCGTCGACGGCCAGCCGCTCCCGCCGCCGACCTGGAAGACGCTGCGGCTGTCACTCGTCGAGGCGTCGGGCGGGAAGATCGGGACGCTGGTCGAGCAGTTGACGCTCGCGTGCTCGCGGTTCGACCACCTGAAGCAGGGCTACGCCCTGTCGATCATGGTCGTGGTGAAGGCGGGCGGCGTGCTGACGCTGCTCCTGATGGGCGGGTGGGTCGCCCTGGCCCTGCGCCGCGACCGCCGCAAGTCGGCCGCCGCGGCGGCGGCAACGGAACCGGGAACAGAACACGGACCGGCCCACGGTCCCAACGGACAGACGGGGGTGCCCGCATGAACTCGCTACCGCCTTTGATCCCCGTGGTCGCGTCCACGATCGGGTACCACTTCGAGGCGCTGTTCTGGTACCTCATGGTCGTCACCACCCTGGGCGGCCTGGCGGTGTACGGGGCGCTGCTGTACTTCTGCGTCGCGTACCGCCGCGGGACCACGACCGGCTCGACCCCCCGGATCCTCGGGTCGCACCGGCTCGAGCTGGCGTGGACCATCATCCCGACGATCATCTTCTTCACGTTCTTCGGCTGGGGCGCGGTGGTCTACACGAAGGCCGTCCACCCGCCGCAGGACGCAATGGAGATCTTCGTCATCGGCAAGCAGTGGATGTGGAAGGCCCAGTACCCCAACGGGCAGCGGGTCATCATCGGCGGGAACCCGCGGAACATGACCGAGGGCGAGCGCAAGTCGATCGGCAAGCTGGTGCTCCCGGTGGACCGCCCGGTCCGCGTCACGATGATCTCCGAGGACGTGATCCACGACTTCGGCGTGCCCGCGTTCCGCATGAAGATGGACGTGCTCCCGGGCCGGTACACCACGGCGTGGTACCACCCGACCAAGACCGGTGAGTTCCACATCTTCTGCGACCAGTACTGCGGGACGTGGCACTCGCTGATGGTCGGGAAGATCGCCGTCGTGGGCCAGCAGGAGTTCGACGAGTGGCTCGGGGGCCTGGGCTCGTACCAGGGCAGCGAGCAGCCCGTGGACGGCTCGCGGGCGTTCTCCGGCCGGCAACTGTTCCTGAAGCTCCAGTGCATCAAGTGCCACAGCGCCGACCCGAACGCGGCCGCCCCGGTCCTCGAGGGCCTGTACGGCCGCCGGGTGCCGATCAAGGGCGGCGGGGCCGAGTACGCCGACGCCGAGTACATCAAGCAGTCCATCCTGAAGCCGCGGCTCAAGGTCGCGCAGGGGTGGGAGCCGATCATGCCCTCCTACGAGGGGCAGGTGACGCCCGACGACCTCGACGACCTGGTCGCCTACATCCGCAGCCTGAAGCTCGGGACCACCCCCAACCGCACGGACCGCATGAGTCCCCCGGTGGGTGCCCCGACGGTGCGATCGGAGAAGAAGGAATGACAACCGCCGCCACCAACGCCGGCCCGAGGATCGCCCCGGTGCCGCCCGAGCCGCCCCCGGCGGTGCCCAACTACCTGAACGTCGACTACAGCCTGTGGTCGTGGCTCACCACGGTCGACCACAAGCGGATCGGCCTGCTGTACCTGATCTCGATCAGCGTGTTCTTCGTCGCGGGCGGGGTCGCGGCCGGGATCGTCCGGCTCAACCTGCTCTCGCCCGACGGGGCCATCGTCAACGAGGACACGTACAACCGGGCGTTCACCGGCCACGGGGTCCTGATGCTGTTCTTCTTCCTCATCCCGGCCGTGCCCGGGGTGCTGGGGAACTTCCTGATCCCGATGATGATCGGGGCCAAGGACCTCGCGTTCCCGAAGCTGAACCTCGCGAGCTGGTACGTGTTCATGGTCGGGGCCGGGTTCGGCGTGTGGGGGCTGCTCGCCGGCGGCATCGACACGGGCTGGACCCTGTACCCGCCGTACAGCTCGCGGTCGTCGACCTCGAACGTGATCCCCGGCGTGTTCGGCGTGTTCATCTCGGGCTTCAGCTCGATCATGACCGGCCTGAACATCATGGTCACGGTCCACAAGATGCGCGCCCCCGGCATGACCTGGGGCCGGCTCCCGCTGTTCGTATGGTCCCTGTACGCCACGAGCCTGATCCAGCTCCTGGGCACCCCGGTGATCGCCATCACGACCACCCTGCTCATGGTCGAGCGGATCGCGGGCATCGGCATCTTCGACCCGATGATCGGCGGCGACCCGGTGCTGTTCCAGCACCTGTTCTGGTTCTACTCGCACCCGGCCGTGTACATCATGATCCTGCCCGGGATGGGCGTGATCAGCGAGGTGCTCACCTGCTTCAGCCGCAAGAACATCTTCGGGTACCACGCGGTCGCGTGGTCGAGCATGGGCATCGCGGTGGTCGGGTTCCTGCTGTGGGCGCACCACATGTTCGTGGCCGGCATCAGCTTCTACTCGGCGCTGCTGTTCAGCTTCCTGAGCATGCTCGTGGCGGTGCCCTCGGCCATCAAGGTGTTCAACTGGACCGGGACGCTGTACCGGGGGTCGATCACGTTCCAGGCCCCGATGCTGTTCGGGCTCGGGTTCGTGGTGCTGTTCGTCATCGGCGGGCTCACGGGCCTGTTCCTGGCGACCCTCGGCACCGACATCCACCTGCACGACACGTACTTCGTCGTGGCCCACTTCCACTTCGTGATGGTGGGCGGGATGGTGCTCGGGTACTTCGCCGGCCTTCACTTCTGGTGGCCCAAGATGTTCGGCCGCATGTACAGCGACTGGTGGAGCCGGGTCGCGGCCGCGATCATCATCGTCGGGTTCTTCCTGACGTTCGTGCCCCAGTTCATCCTGGGGTACCACGGGATGCCGCGGCGGTACCCGAACTACCCGGCCGAGTTCCAGGTGTACAACGTGATGTCCACCGCCGGGGCGAGCATCCTCGGCCTGGGCTACCTGCTCCCGGCGTTCTACCTCCCGCTGTCGCTGGTGTACGGCCGGAAGGCCGGCTCCAACCCGTGGAGCGCGACCGGCCTGGAGTGGGTGAGCCCGAGCCCGCCCCCGCTGTTCAACTTCGACGAGGCGAACATGCCGGTCGTCGTGTGCGGCCCGTACGAGTACTCCCTGGGCGTGGACCAACTGGGCCGCGGGCTCCCGGAGGGGCCGGGCCTGGGCACGGCCGGCGACCCGTCCTCGACCCACGACCAACCGGCCGCCCCCGGCCCCATGAAGAAGGAGACCGAAGTTGTCGGCTAGCACCCATTCCCCGGTGCTCAAGCACCACTTCGGGGACCTCGGACAGCAGCACGCCTCCGAACGCCTGGGCATGTGGATGTTCCTGGCGACCGAAGTGCTGTTCTTCGCCGGTCTGTTCGCCGCGTACGCCTGCTACCGCCTGTGGTACGCGGCCGAGTTCGAGTTCGCCAGCTCGTTCATGAACCTGACGATCGCGAGCGCCAACACGGTGCTCCTGGTCACCAGCAGCCTCACGATGACGCTGGCGATCCGGGCCGCGAAGCTCGGGAACAAGAACGGCCTGTACACGCACCTGCTGCTCACGTTCGCCCTTGGGGCGGGGTTCATGGTGCTCAAGGGGTTCGAGTACGCCCACGACTTCCACGAGTCCTACCTGCCGGGGACGGCGACGTTCGTCCACAGCGAGATGAACACCCAGGCGCTCGAGCGGGGCCTGGACACCGGCAAGGTCCGGCTGTTCCTGTGCTTCTACTACATCATGACCGGGATCCACGGGGTCCACATCGTCATCGGCCTCGGGTGCATCCTGTGGCTGGTGCAGCAGACCTACGCCAACAAGATCCCGCCGGAGAACTACTCCACCGTCGAGGTGGTCAGCCTCTACTGGCACCTGGTGGACGCGATCTGGCTGTTCCTGATGCCGATGCTGTACCTGGCCGGCGCGCACATCAAGCACGCCCACTGACCGACCTGGTGGCACGGGCCGAGGGCCCGTGCCGCCCCCACAGGCCCGGGGCCTGTGCCACGAAGACAAGGCCGAGAACCGGAGCTGAGCGACCATGGCCAACCACACGCACGCGACGACGACGGCGACCACGACCCCGCCCGCAGGCCACACCGACCACGGCGTCACCGGGCACGTCGACAGCCCCGCTACGCTGATCCTCGTGTTCCTTGGCGTCCTCGGCCTGTTCGCCCTGACCGTGTGGATGTCCTCCACGGGCCGGCTCGGGGGCTACACCCTGTTCGCCCAGCTCGCCATCGGCACGGTGCAGGCCACGCTCGTCGGGCTGTACTTCATGCACCTGCGGCACGGCGACAAGGTGGTGGTCCTGACCGCCCTCGCCTCGGTCTTCTGGATGGGCATCCTGTTCGTCCTGTTCATGTCCGACTACATGACCCGCAACCGCGTGATGGGGTGAGCGGCCCCCGCCAAGTAGGGCCGGCTGTGCCGGCCGACGCCACTGAGTGGCGCGTGTCCCGATCGGCCGGCACAGCCGGCCCTACGAAGCGAACGTGACGTGCGGCTCCGGGCCGCGAGTGAGAGAATGACGCAGCACAGCAACACGGGGCAGGGTCGCCTTCCGGTGTCGTCCGGGGCGGCCCTGCTCGCCGTTTGTGGCGCTGCGTCCGCACTCCTGCTCGTCGGCGGGTGCAGTTCCACCCCCGACTACCCGCCGAACCTCTCGTTCCCGTCGCGGACCGACCGGCTCGTGCTGAAGGTGCCCGAGGCGCCGCCGCCGGGGCCGTCGCTCGCCGGTGAGATCGCAAAAGAACTGGCCGCACTCGACGCCGCTGGCGGCAAGACGCTCGACCCGACTACTATTGCCCCGGCGGGCCGCACGGCGCTCGACACGACGCTCCGCGACCTGTTCGGCACGCCCGCCGCGCCGCACGTGAAGGGCGACGCGGACACCGCCGCGGCGGCCGACCGGCTCGGGCTGACCGCCGACAAGTTGCCCGAGGCGGGCCGCCTGTTCCGCCGGCACTGCCTCCAGTGCCACAACCTGACCGGCGACGGTCAGGGCACCGCCGCGAACGTCGTCCCGCCGCCGCGGGACATGCGCCGCGGGGCGTTCAAGTTCACCACCACGGGCGGCGTGAAGCCGCGGCGCGGCGACCTGGTGCGAACCCTCCACGACGGGCTGAAGGGCACGGCGATGCCGTCGTTCTCGCTGCTCCCCGAGGCCGAGCGCGACCTGCTGGCCCGGTTCGCGACGTACCTCGCGGTCCGCGGGCAGACCGAATTCGAGACGCTCGCGGCGCTCGGGGCCGGCGAGGTGCCGGACGTTCCGGGGTTCGCCACCGGCCGCGCGAAGGCGATCGTCGGTGAGTGGGAGAAGGCCGAGAACGCGCCGCCGCTGCCCGGCGTGGCCCCCGAACCCGACGACGGCGATCCCGAGTCGCCCACGCACGCCGCCGCGGTGCGCCGCGGGTTCGTGCTGTTCACCGCGAAGGCCGACAACGCCTGTATCACCTGCCACGGCGACTTCGGCCGCAAGCCGGCGCTGCGGTACGACGTGTGGGGCACCGTGGCGAGGCCGGCCGACCTGACGACGCCGAACGTGTTCAAGGGCGGCAAGAACCCGGCCGACGTGTTCGCCCGCGTCCGCGGCGGCATCCCTGCGGTCGGCATGCCGGCCCACCCCGAGTTGACCGACCGGCAGGTGTGGGACCTCGTGCGCCTCGTGCGCTCGCTCCCGTACCCCCGCGAGTTGCCGCCCGACGTGCGTGCCGCCGTGTACCCGGAACAGTGAAAGCACGGTTCGGTTCGCGCTACGCGGGGCGTCGGCCCAACATCGCTCGTCGGCCCCTGTGGAATTTGGCGAGCGGGGGCCGTGAGTCCCCCGGTGGCGTGAGAACCGCGGTTCTACCGGGGGACTCACGTCCCCCCCGCTCGCCAAGACGTTCGAAGCAGCAGGCCGCACCCGAACCGCACCCCGGAAGCGTTGTCTCGTTCCGTTCGAAGTTCTAAGTTACCGTGACCCGCAATGCCGAGTTCCGCACCGATGAGTGAGCCGGTCGCAACCGCCCGCCCCGTCCCGCGCTGGCTGCACGTCTGGGCCGTGCTGTCCGTCGCCGCCACGTTTCTGATGCTCGCCATCGGACAGATGGTCACGAGCTTCCGCGCCGGCATGGCCGACCCGATCTGGCCGACCGAGCCGTGGTACCTCGCCTCGAACTTCAAGCTCGACCTCGGCTACCTCATCGAGCACGGGCACCGCATCTTCGGGTTCACCGTCATTGCGCCACTCATCGTTGTTCTCGCGGTCGCCCTGATGGCCGGCGAGCGGTGCGCGAAGACGAAGTGGGCGGGCCTGCTCGGGCTGGTGATCCTGCTGGTCGGGTACGGCGAGTTCCACCGCGGGCTCATCGCTCAACGCGAGGTGCCGGTCGCGGAGGTGAAGCTCCCCGTCGCGGCGACGGCCGTGACACTCGCGGGACTGGCCCTCGCGCTGTCCGCAACTGGTTACGCACTGGTCACGCGGTCGTGCGGGGCACGCATCCGGCTGCTGGGCGTGGTAGCGCTCGCGGCGGTGATGGTGCAGGGGCTCCTCGGTGGGTTCCGGGTCCAACTGCACGCCCTCGTCGGTCCCGACCTCGCGCTGATCCACGGCGTGTTCGCACAGATCGTGTTCGCGCTGCTCGTAAGTATTGCTGTGCTGACGGCCCGGTCGCCGGCGCTCGCGCGTGCGAGTAGCCTGGTGCGGGTCGGTGCGGTGGTGGTCGCGGTCACGCTGTTCGTCCAGGTGGTGTGGGGCGCGCTCGTGCGGCACGCGCCGACGGTCCTCACGCAGAAGTTGCACTTCCTCACGGCGTTCCTCGCGACCGGGTTCGCGGTGTGGCTCGTGTTGCGGGTGGTCTCGGACCCCGCGGCGAAGGCCCGCGTGCGGGTCGCCGTCCACCTGCTCAGCGCGCTGCTGCTGTTCCAGGTGTACCTCGGCGTCGAAGCGTGGATGGAGAAGTTCGGGCAGGGGGTGCCGTCGGACCTTGTGCCGGTGACGAAGGAGAACGCCGCGATCCGCACGCTGCACGCGCTCGTGGGCAGCGCGCTGCTCGCGACCGCCGTGGGGCTCGCGGTGCGGGTGCGGCAGCGCGGCGCGGTGCCGGCCCCGCAAGCGGACGACGGTGAAACAGAGGCCGCGGCCGGGGCCGAGCGGCCGGTGCTCGTTGGTGCAGGTGCGTCGCAACCGGGAGACCCGACATGCTGAGGATCACGATGACCGCCGACGCGGACCTGCAACACTACGCCTCGGGCGGCCGCGCCGCGGCCCCGGTCGCCATGCGGACCCGGGTCGCCGACCTCGTCGTCCTCACCAAGCCGCGGATCGCGGTGATGGCGCTGTTCACGGTCGCCGCCGGGTACTGGCTCGGGGCCGGGGCCGGGTCGGACGCGCGGGTGCTGTTCCACACGCTCCTCGGGGCCGGGCTCGTCGCGGCCGGCGGCAGCGCGCTGAACCAGGTCTACGAGCGCCGCACCGACGCCCGCATGAAGCGCACCGCGAAGCGGCCGCTGCCGGCCGGCCGCATCACGGTCGAGCAGGCCGCGGTGTTCGGGGCGGTCACGAGCGGCATCGGCCTCGCGTACCTGATGGGCACCGTGTCGCCGGCCGCCACGCTCGCCGCCGCGGTCACCCTCGTCTCCTACGTCCTCATCTACACGCCGCTCAAGACCGTGACCGCGTGGAACACGGTGGTCGGTGCGGTGCCGGGCGCGCTGCCGCCGGTGATCGGGTGGTGCGCCGCCCGCGGGTGGGACGGGGCCGAGGGCGCGACCGCCCTGTTCCTCGTGCTGTTCGTCTGGCAGCTCCCGCACTTCCTCGCGATCGCGTGGATGTACCGGGCCGACTACGCCGGGGCCGGGCTCCAGATGCTCCCCGGCACCGACCCGACCGGCCGCCGCACCGCCGCCGTCATGGTGCTGACCGCCGCCGCGCTGCTCCCCGTGGGGCTGATGGCGGTGTGGGTCGGGCTCGCCGGCTGGGTGTACGCGGTCGGCGCGACGCTGCTGGGCGTGATGTTCGTCCGCAAGACGCTCGGGTTCGCCCGCGACCGCTCGGACCGGCAGGCGAAGCGTGTGCTCCGCGCCTCGCTCGTGTACCTCCCCGGCGTCCTCGCCCTGCTGCTGATCGACGCGCTCCTGCTGAAGTGAGCGACACACTGTTTCGCCCTCTCCCCTTGCGGGAGAGGGCAGCGAGGCTCTGCGAGCGGGTGAGGGGTGAAGCTCGACAAGCGCTACAGGTTTACCCCTCACCCGGCCGCTCGAAGACTCGCGACCACCCTCTCCCGCAAGGGGAGAGGGCAAGAAGCCGTGACCGGACACCTCCCATGACCCGCCTCTTCCTGCTCCTCGCGATCGGCTGTCTCACGGGCTGCGGGTTCGCTCGGCCGAGCGCCGTCTCGCACAAGACCGCACAGGCCGACCCGGACCCGGGCTGGCAGGTCGAGCCGTTTGCGCTGACCGAGCGGAGCGGCCGCACGGTCACCGACAAGGACCTCCGCGGCACCGTGTGGGTCGCGTCGTTCATCTTCACCCGCTGCACCGGCCCGTGCCCGAGCGTCAGCTCGACCGTGACGCGGCTCCAGAAGGAGCTGACCGGCGAGCCGGGCGTGAAGTTCGTGACGTTCACCGTGGACCCGACCCGCGACGACCTCGCGACGCTCAAGGAGTACGCGACCGCCCGCGGGGCCGACCCCGAGAAGTGGCTGTTCCTCACGGGCGACGAGACCGCGATTCACAAGCTGATGAAGGAGTCGTTCAAGCAGGCGGTGGGCCGCAAGGACGGCCCCGACGTGAAGCCCGGCGACGAGTTCGCCCACAGCACGCGGCTGATGGTCGTGGACCGCACCGGTGTGGTCCGCGGGCTCTACGCGGGGATGCCCGACGAGCGCATCCCCGACTCGCAGGCCGACTTCGACAACAACCTCGCCCGCCTCAAGGCGCGGGTGAAGGACTTGCTGAAGTAAGCGAGCCCTTGTGGATGAATTTTGGTGGGGCAGGCATTCTTGCCTGCCCCGGGAGGCATCGGGAGGCAGGCAAGAATGCCTGCCCCACCAAACACAACCTCCCGTCACTCCACCCGGCACGCTTCCTCGAAGGTGAGCCGCGGGGCGCGGGGGTGGAGCTTGCTCGCGTCGCCGTACCCGAGGTTGCACACGAAGTTCGACTTCACCGTGGTGCCCGCGAAGAACGCCGCGTCCACCTTCGCGTTGTCGAACCCCGACATCGGCCCGCAGTCGAGCCCCACCGACCGCGCCGCGAGCATGAAGTACGCGCCCTGGAGCGAGCTGTTCCGCAGCGCGAGGTACTCGAGGATGTTCTCGGGCAGGTCCTTGAACCACGCCTTCGCGTCGGTGAACGGGTACAGCTTCGGGAGCTGCTCGTAGAACCGGACGTCCATGCCGATGATCGCCGTGACCGGGGCGGCCATCGTCTTGTCCACGTTGCCCGCGTCGAGGAACGGCTTGAGCTTCTCCTTGGCCGCCTTCGACTTCACGAACACCACCCGCATCGGGCTCATGTTCGCCGACGTCGGCCCGAGCTTCGCGAGGTCGTAGAGCTCGCGGAGCAGCGCGTCGTCGACCGGCTTGTCGAGCCACGCGGTGTGCGTCCGCCCGTCGCGGAAGATGACGTTCCGCCCCACGTCGTTGAGAACCTTGCCCATCGCGCTACCCCCTGGGTGTTCCGAACCGCCGCGGGCCGAACGCGGCCCCGCCCCGCTCATCGTATTCGCGGTGAATGGCGCTTGCACCCGGCCACCACCCGCACGACACTGTCACTCCTGCCCGAACGGAAAGCACGAAACCCGAAGCACGAAATTCGAAACCCGAACTCGGACCCCGTGCCCGGTTTTCCTTTCGTGCTTCGTACTTCGAGGTTCGTGCTTTCAAAGCATACGCTGCCGGTTCGCACGTCTTACATCCTGGAGCACTCGATGCGTTTCTCGTTGATACTCGCACTCTTCTCCCTGACCGCGGCGCACGCCGCGGCGCAGGACGCCCTCAAGATCGTGGACGACGGCAAGACGGCCGCCGTGGTCGTCGTCGACCCCAAGGCCGGGAAGTGGGAGAAGCAGGCCGCGACCGACATCGTAAAGTACGTCGAGCTGATGAGCGGGGCGAAGCTCGCGCTCGCCGACACGGACGCCGCGATCGCCGCACTCAAGCCCGACGCGCCGCAGATCGTCGTCGGCTCCGCGGCGCTGAAGGCCGACCCCACGCTCCAGGCGGCGCTGGACAAGGTCGCCAAGAAGGAGCCGACGCTCCGGGCCGACGCGATCGCGCTGCGCCGCGCCGGGAACCGCGTGCTGCTCGCCGGCACCAACGACGACAGCCACTACTACGCCGCCGCCGAACTGCTCCGCCGCTGGGGCTGCCGGTGGTACCTGCCCACCGACATCGGCGAGGTCGTGCCCGAGGCGAAGACGCTCGCCGTCGGCGCGCTGGAGCACGCCTACGCCCCGCCGTTCGAGGTCCGCAACTACTGGGTCTCGTGGAACGGGAGCAACGACGGGCAGGACGAGTTCATGCGCCGCAACTTCATGAACACCGGCGTCGGCGTCCCGAACGGGCACGCGATCGGCGCGTACGTCCAGGAACTCATCCCCAAGGGCAAGACGCTGTTCGACATCCCCATCGCCGAGGACGCGACCGCGGACCACATCGTCAAGAAGGTGGCCCCGCGGTTCGCCAAGGGCGAGGCGTTCTCGCTCGGCATGGAGGACGGCGTGTACCGGTCCGAGTCCCCGCTCGACAAGGAGCTCCAGGCCGGGCTGAAGGACAAGTACTTCATGAGCGCGTCGCTCACCGACCCGTTCCTGGCGCTGTACAACAAGGTCGCCGAGCGGCTCGTCAAGCAGCACCCGGACAGCAAGTCGCGCATCGGGTTCCTCGCGTACGGCAACCTTACCATTCCCCCGCAGCGCAAGATCGTCGCCGCCAAGCCGCTCGTCGCATACCTCGCGGCGATCGACGTGGACCCGATCCACGGGATGGACGACCCGAAGTCGCCGGCCCGCGGCGAGTACCGCGACATGCTGTACCGCTGGTCCGAGGTGATGCAGGGCCGCGTCGTGATCTACGACTACGACCAGGGCATGCTCGTGTGGCGTGACGTGCCGAACCCGGCCATCGCCTCGATCCGCCAGGACGTGAAGCACTATCGGAAGGCCGGCATCCTCGGCGTCTCGACCGAGAGCCGCAACGCGATCGCCAGCGTGTTCCTGAACCTGCACGTCCGCGGGCAACTGTACTGGAACCCGGACGCCGACGTCGACGCCCTGCTCGCCGAGTTCTACCCGGCGTTCTACGGCCCAGCCGCGGGGCCGATGGCCGCGTACTGGACCGCGATCCTCAAGGCGTGGGAGGACAGCGTCGTCACCGAGCACGAGCACTTCGTGATCCCCGCGATCTACACGCCCGAACTCGTGGCGAAGCTACGGGCCAGCCTCGCCGAGGCCGAGAAGGCCGTTGAAGGCGCGAAGGGGAAGGGCGGGCGGCAGGAGAAGCAGTTCGCCGACCGCGTGCGGTTCGCCCGGCTCGGGTTCAACGTGCTCGAGCAGTACACCGCGATGGTGCGGGCCGCCGCGACCGACGTCGACTACAAGGCGGCGGTGGCGGCCGGCGAGAAGGGGCTCGCGGCCCGGATCGAGCTGGCGAAGATGAACCCGACGTTCACCACCCGCGTCGTCGGGGTGGCGGCCGAGACCAAGGACAACGGCCCGGCGTGGTTCCCCGGCGAGGTCGAGCAGTACCGGGCGCTGGCCGCGTTCACCGACGGCACGAAGGGCACCCTCGTCGCGAAGTTGCCGCTCGAGTGGGCGTTCCGCCGCGACCCGCACGACACCGGCGTCGTGAGCCGGTGGGCGACGAAGCCCGCCGACCTGACGTGGTGGAAGGCCCGCAAGGACGCCGGCTCGGTGGACAGCCACCGGGAGAACCCCGGCCACTGGGCGCTGCTGCGGACCGACGTGTACATGCAGGCGCAGGGCGTCGTGAGCCCGGACTACCACAGCTACACCGGGGTCGCGTGGTACCGCACCGACTTCGACCTGCCCGCCGGTGCGGAGAAGGGGAAGGTCCACGTCCGGTTCCCGGGGATGTTCAACGAGGCGTGGCTGTACGTGAACGGGAACCTCGTGAAGCACCGCCCGTACGCGGAGCCGTGGTGGCTGTCGGACTACAAGTTCGAGTGGGACGTGGACGTCACCGAGCACCTGAAGCCCGGAACGAACGCGATTGCGGTGCGGGTGAACAACCCGCACCACTTCGGGGGCATGTTCCGCCGCCCGTTCCTGTACCGCCCCGAGGGGAAGTGACCCCGGACCGGGGCCGCGAAATTCCGCGCACATCCCTTTGACGCGGCCCCGGTCGTTCGGCATGTACAAGAAGGCCCAGGGTTTGCACCCTGGGCGACGCACTGTCGTCCCTCCGGGACTCAAAACCAACCAATTGCCTGAGCCCCCGAAGGGGGCGGCAGTGCGTAGCCCAGGGTGCGAACCCTGGGGCTTCTGGGCGACGCACGGTCGTCCCTCCGTGACTCAAGGGATTTAGCCCCCGAAGGGGGCGGCAGTGCGTAGCCCTGGGTGCGAACTCTGGGTCCGCGTCCGACCCACGCATCTCCTTCCCCCCCGAGTGCTCCGATGCCCACCGCCACCCTCGACATGGAGACCGTGTACGCCCGCGCCGCGGACCTCCGCGCCGACGGGTGGACCTGGACCGCCACCGCCCGCACCCTCGACATCGACCCCGAGGAGCTGAAGGCGCTGTGCCGCGGCAACCCGGTCTATCGACGCCGACTCGCCGCCGCGCGGCGGGAGTTGATGCAGGACACGCTGACCGAGTCGATGCTCGTGCTCCGCGTGCAGCTCCGCACCGGGAACCCGTCGGAGGGGCAGAAGGCGGCCGAGGCCCTGTGCCGGATCGAGAACACGTTCACCCGGCACCGGAACGCGCGGGCGAAGGAGCGCGCGAAGCGGCCCCCGCCGGACCCGCGGCTCGCGACGCTGGACGACGCACGGATCGCCCGCCAGCGGTGGTTCGCCAAGCAGGTCGACGAGGAGCTGGCGCGGCTGGGCGAGGTGTACGAGAAGGTGGACCCGAACGACTTCTGGGACCGGACCTACGCGAGCATGGTCGTGTGGAAGCGCCGGCTCGCCGGCGAGCTGATCTACCCCGGCGACCTCCCGCCCGACGACCCCGACGCGACCGGCGACCTCGTGCCGAACGCGCCGACCGACCCCAGCGCGCCGACGACCGACGCGGCGCGGCCGGGTGACGCGTGCGCGCCTCACGATCTCGACAGCCCGGCCCCGGATGCGTCGACACCCTCCCCCACAAGGAGGGAGGGCACGAAGGGGACCGACGTGCCGGTCACGGCCCGCGCGCTACACCAGGATGTCCTTCACGACGGTGCCGGCGACGTCGGTGAGGCGGAAGTCGCGGCCGTTGTAGCGGTAGGTGAGCTTCTTGTGGTCGAGCCCCATGAGGTGCAGCACCGTGGCGTGGAAGTCGTTCACGCTGACCCGGTTCTCGACGGCCTTGAACCCGATCTCGTCGGACGCGCCGTAGCTGACCCCGCCCTTGACCCCGCCGCCCGCGAGCCAGTAGGTCATGGCGTGCGGGTTGTGGTCGCGGCCGGCGTTCCCCTTCTGCACGATCGGGAGCCGCCCGAATTCGCCGCCCCAGATCACGAGCGTGTCGTCGAGCAGCCCGCGGCGGCTCAGGTCCTCGAGCAGGCCCGCGATGGGCTGGTCGGTCTCCTGCGCGAACCCGCCGTGGTTCTTGGCGATGTTGTTGTGCCCGTCCCAGCTCAGGTCGTTCTCCATGCCCCCGCTGTAGATCTGCACGAACCGCACGCCCCGCTCGACGAGCCGCCGGGCGATGAGGCACTGCTTGGCGAAGTGCGTCGCCTTCGGGTTGTCGAGGCCGTACATCTTCTTCGTCTCGGCGGTCTCCTTCGCGAGGTCGAGCGCCTCGGGCGCGGCCATCTGCATGCGGTACGCCAGCTCGAACGTCTCGACGCGGGCGGCGAGTTCGGGCTCGTTGGGCGTCCGCGCCGCCGCCTGCTTGTTGAGCCGGGCGAGCAGGTCGAGCTGCTGCCGCTGGCGGTCGGCGGGCAGGTCGGCGGGGCGGGTGAGGTTGTCGATCGGGTCGCCCTGCGGCTTGAACGCGGTGCCCTGGAACACGGTCGGGAGGAACCCCGCGCCCCAGTTCACGGAGTGCCCCTTGGGGATGCCGCGGCCGAGCGTGTCGTACATGACGCAGAACGCCGGCAGGCTCTGGCTCTCGGTGCCGAGCCCGTAGGTGACCCAGCTCCCGACGCACGGGAACCCCATGCGGGCCATGCCGGTGTTCATCTTGAACAGGGCGGGCGAGTGGTTGTTCGAGTCGCTCCACAGCGAGTGGACGAACGCCATCTTGTCGACGTGCTTGCCCAGGTGGGGGAACAACTCCGACACCATCTTCCCGCACTGGCCCTGCTTGGCGAACTTGAACGGCGACTTCATGAGCGGCCCGACCTGGCCGGTGAAGAACCCGGTGTTCGGGTCGAACCCCTCCAGCTCCTTGCCGTCGCGCTTCTCCAGCTCGGGCTTGTAGTCCCAGGTGTCCACCTGCGAGGGGCCGCCGTTCATGAACAGCCAGATGACGCGCTTCGCCTTCGCGGGGAAGTGCGGCTCGTGCGGGCTCAGCGGCCCGGGGGGGGCGGCCGCCTTGGGCTCGTCGGCGCGGAGCAGGTCGGCGAGCGCGAGCATGCCGAACCCGCCGCCGGCGCGGGCCAGGAACTCGCGGCGCGAGCGGTACGCGGCGCTCTCGGCCGGCGACGCGAAGTAGCGGGGGAGGTCGAGCATGGGAGCCCCGTGGGATCGAGGTTAGGCGGTGGGTGGTGCGGGGAGGAGCGCGGCGAACGCGGGGATGTCGGGGGCGGACTTGCTCTCGCGGAGCAACCACTCCAGTGCGGCGGGGTCGGTGATCTGCCGGAGCCGGGGCATGAGGGCAGAACCAGCGGCCCCAAAGCGCAGGTCAAGGACCGTCTCGATGCCGGCCAAGAGCCCCTCGGTGCGGCCCTCGGTGCGGCCCCGGGTTTCGCCCTCGGTCCGCCCTTGGACGAGGCCGCGCGCGATCCCCTGGTCGAGCCACATCTGTTCGGTTCCGGTGATGAACGGCATCTTCCGCTCCTCCTCGAAGGCAGTCAGGTCGCGTGCGAACAGGTTCGTCAGCACCGGGGGCAGCGTCATCATCCAGTCGATGAGCCGGAACACCTTCAACATCTCGGCCCGGTCCAGTCCGCGGTCGTACAGCCCCTTCACGATCCGCGACTTCCACGCGAGCCGGTCCTCGGGCGTGCGGTCCGTCTCGACGGTCTTCAGGTGCGCCAGCACGAACACCGCGAACGGGTTCGGCGACTGCTCCAGAGCGGCTTCCCGGCCCCGCCAGTCGGCGAGCTTGGCCGTGCGGAAGGTGAAGGCCACCTCGCAGCCCCACCGGCCCGCCCGGTACTCGTTCGGCCGCCACGACCGGCCCGCGTCGCCCAGCACCGCGAGGCTCACCGGCATCGCACCGTACCGGTCCTCCAGTCGGTGATTGTACCGGTACATCCGGCGGGCGAGGTCGGGGTCGCTCTGGGTTTGCACCTCGACGTGGACGAACACCCGCTCCTGCTCGCCGGCCCGGGTCCACACCCCGGCGAGCTTGTCCACCACCCCGGTGCCCGCCGCGGCGTCCGGGAACAGCTTCGGCAGCTCCTTGTCCTGCCAGTCGATCTCGCGGTCCCAGTCCACCTCGCCGTGGATGTCCGGGAAGAACAGCTCGACGAACGGGCGGAAGTAGAGGTCGAGCGCCTCCTTCCACGGGCCGTCGAACTCGGCGGCGGGGTCGCTCACGCTTCAGTCCGCGTAGAGGAACTCGTTCAGGCAGAACAGCACCTGGCAGAAGTCGGCCATTCCGGTCTCGCGGTCCCCCCCGGTCTTGCCCTTGAGGAACGGCAGGGCGTCGGCGAGTTCGGCGGCGGTCGGCTCGCGGCTCAGCGCGAGCGTGTACGCGAGCTTCACGGCCGCCTCGTCGGTCACCTTCGGGTCGGCCAGCACCCGGCGGGCGAACCCGTGGGCCGCGCCGCGGACGTGCGGGTTGTTCATCAGGTGCAGCGCCTGCGGGGCGATGGTCGTGCTCGGCCGGTCGCCGACCCCGGTGGTGCCGTCGGGCGCGTCGAACACGATCAGCGCCGGGATCAGCTTGCTCCGCTTCATCGTGAAGTAGATGCTCCGCCGCGGGCTCTCCTCGCTCAGGTGGCCGGGGCCGTACATGGTCGTGTTCAGCTTCCCGCCGACGGCCAGGATCGCGTCGCGGATCACCTCGGCGCTCAGCCGCCGGACCGGCTGCCGCCACACGAGCTTGTTGTCCGGGTCGGCCTTCACCTTCGCCTCGTCGCGGGTCGAGCCCTGCCGGTACGCCGCACTCGTGACGATCAGCTTGTGGACCGGCTTCAGCTTCCAGCCGTTGCGGACCAGTTCGTTCGCGAGGAAGTCGAGCAACTCCGGGTGCGAGGGCGGGTCGCCGCGGGTGCCGAAGTCGCTGACGGTGGCGACGAGCCCGCGGCCGAAGTGCTGCGCCCAGAGCCGGTTCACGACCACCCGCGCGAGGAGCTGGCCGGCCCCGTCGCGGGTGTCGGTGAGCCACTCGGCCAGCGCGGCCCGCTTGTGCGTGGTGCGGCTCCCGGCGGGGGGAGACTTGAGCCACTTCGACTGCGCCTCGGCGTCCGGCATCAGCACCTGGAGGAACCCGACGGCGGCGACGCCCTCCTTCTGGTTCGGGTCGCCGCGGCGGAGGAAGTGGGTGTCGGGCAGGAAGTCGGCCCCCTGCGTGTGGAGCTTGATCGCCGGCAGCCCCTCACTGGACACGAGCGCCTTCACGCGGTTCGGCTTCGGGGCCTTCGCGAGGTGGTCCTGCTCGGCCTTCTTGAGCTTGGCGTACTCGGCGTCCTGCGGGGCGAACCACTTCACGGCCGCGGCGCGTTGCTCCGCGGTGCGGTTCCCGGGAGCGGCCGCCAGGGCGGCCCGCACGCCCTCGGACACGGGCGCGGCGGCGAGGTCGGGCGTCTCGGCGGTCGAGAACGACACCCGCGGGCGGCCGATGCCGTGGCCGGTGTTGGTGTTGAACGCCAGCGTGACGGTGACCGCGGTGCCGCCCGGGAACCCGACCGGCTTCTCGAAGTTGAACGCGGCCGCGTGGGCCTTGCCGAACTGAGGGTCGACGGCCCACGCCGTGTTCTTGTCGCCGTCGATGGCCGCCGCGACCGGGAGCCCCTTCTGCTCGAACGTCGCCCGCGGGTTGGTGAGCTTGACCGCCACGCCGGCCGCGTCCTTCGACTCCTTCGGGCGGACCGTGACGCGCAGGTCGGACAGCGCGAAGTTGCCGTTGGCCGCCCGGCCGGGGCCGCCCTTCACGAGCGCCGGGTGCGCCAGCGCCTCGACGCGGAGCGAGCGGAGCCCCTGTTCCTCGGTGGTGAACTCGAGCGTGAGCGTCTCGGTGGTCGGGTTCTTCCCGGTCACGAGGACGCTGCCGTCGGGCTGTGCGGCGAGCGTCGCCCCGCCCGCGGACTTCATCGCGCCGGCGGCCGGGCTGATCCAGTCGAGCGGCAGCGGCTTGTCCCCGCGGGCCTGCTCCCACGCGGCGAACTTCGCGGGGAGGTGGTCCTTCTCGTACTTCGCGACCGCGTCGGTGAACGCGGCGTGCTCGGCGTCGAACGCCTGCTTGAGCTTCGCGTACCCGGCGGGGTCGAGGTCGAGGTCCACCTCCGTCCGCACGACGGTGGTGAACGCCGACACCATGCGGTAGTAGTCGCGGGCCGGGAACGCATCATACTTGTGGTCGTGGCACCGGGCGCACCCGACCGTCAGGCCGAGGAACGTGGTGCCGATGTTGCCGACGATGTCGTCGAGCTCGTCGTACCGGTGCTTCTCGACCTCGTTCTTGGTGATCTGCGTGCTGTGGACGCCGGCCGCGAGGTAGCCGGTCGCCATCATCGCCAGCGGGTCGGTCGGGGCCAGCTCGTCGCCGGCGATCTGCCACCTGGTGAACGTGTCGAACGGCAGGTCCTGGTTCAGCGCCTTGATGACGAAGTCGCGGTAGTGGTACGCGGTGGGCCGGTCGTAGTCGTGCTCGAACCCGTGGCTCTCGGCGAACCGCACGAGGTCGAGCCAGTGGCGTGCCCACTTCTCACCGAAGTGCTGCGACGCGAGGAGCGAATCGACCACCTTCTCGAACGCCTCGGGCGACTCGTCCTTCAGGAACGCCTCCAGTTGCTCGGGCGTCGGCGGCAGGCCGATCAGGTCGAGGTGAGCGCGGCGGAGCAGGGTGCGCCGGTCTGCGGGCGGGTTCGGCTTGAGCCCGGCCGCGTCGAGCTTCGCCCGCAGGAACGCATCGACCGGGTGGCCGGCGGCCGGCGGCTTCGCCTGCGCGAGCGGCAGGTACGCCCAGTGCTTCTTGAGGTCCGCGGTGACGACCTTCTTGGTCCAGGCGTCGGTCTGCTCAACGAACGGCTTGTCGTAGGGCGCGCCGAGGTCGATCCACTCGGCGATCTTCGCGATGTCGGCGTCCGGGAGCTTTGCCCGCTCGTGCGGCATGTGCGGCTCCTTCAGGTGGGCCGTCATCTGCCACAACAGGCTCTTCTTCGAGTCGCCGGGAACCAGCCCCGGCCCGCGGGCACCGCCCTTGAGGAGCGCCTCGCGGGTGCCCATGTCGAACTCGCCCTCGACGCGGTCCCCGCTGTGGCACTTCACGCACTTCGCTTGCAGCACGGCGCGGACCGACGTCTTGAACAGCTCCGTCCCCTTCACCATCTTCGCAGCGTGGTCGGGGTCGACCTTGGCCTGCGGCGCGGCGGCGACCGGCGCGAGGACCAGCGCGAGCAGGGCGGCGACGGGGAGGGCGCGAGCCGCGAGCGTCAGCGACCGGAGTGGCATCGGGGGAACCTCGACCGGGCGGAAGGGCGGAACGGGCAGTTTACATTTGAGTGTAAACCAAATTGTCCCGCCGGGCACGCGGGATGTCTTGGGGAATGGCCGCGGAAAATTGTAAGCGCACCGCACGGGGCCTCACCACGCCGCGGGCAGTTCCTCCCCGCCGGCGACGGTCGCGAGTGCGGCGAGGACCTCGGGGCTCACGGCGTCCTTCAACTCGCGGACGGACGCATCACCGAGCAGGACGTGGAACGCGACCGGCCTCGGCTCGCGGAACGGCAGCGTGTTGCGGAAGTGCGTGCCGCCGAACGCCAGCCCCTCGCCGGTGACGGGACCGCCCGTGAGTTCCAGCGCCCGCACGGTACTCGGCCCGCCCCGCAGCCACGGGCCGAGGTCCGTGCCAGTCTCGATGAGCATGATCGTGCTTCCGAGCCCGTCCTTCACGTCCTCGCTCTTCAGGGCGCGGTCGTAGCCGAACATCCCGATGCCCGGCGCATCGGCCGTTCGCGCCGCGGCGTCGGCCCCGACCCCCGCCATGCCGACGTAGTTTGTCACGCTGATGTCACCGGCTGCGTACCCAGCTTTCCCGTCCACCCGCTCGTGCCTCCAGTCTGGACACCGGTACATACCGTAGCAGCCTCCACCCGACGGCGCGTGCTTCAGGTTCGTGGGAGAATCCCAATGTTCCGACAACCTCAGGCTCCTGTAGAGGTTGTTGAACTCCATGTAGGGCAGCAACTCGACGTAGAAATTCAACCGCTGGTCGGATGGCAGCGTGGTGCCCGGGACGGTGCCGGATGGGTACTGATGGTGGGTGTCGTGGTAGTTGCCGAATCCGCTCCCGAGTTGTCTGAGGTTGTTGGAGCATGTCATGCGGGTGGCCGCCCGTCGCGTGTTGGCGACGGCGGGCAGGATCAGCGAGAGCAGGCCGAGCAAGCCGACGCTCACGACGAGCAGCTTGATGACGGTGATGCCGCGGCGCATTGCGAGTCCCCGGGAGGTGGCCGGCACCGAGACGACGCCCGCGGGGCGGTGCGATTTCAGCGGTCGGGCGGGAACAGGAACGCCAGGACGCGGTCGAACCGGTGGCCCCAGGCCGCCTCGTTGTGCGCCCCGCCCTCGACCTCCTCGTAGCGGAAGTCGGCCCCGGCGCGGTCGAGGTGGGTCGCGAGTCGGCGGGTGCGGTTCAGCGCCGCGGCCATCCCCGCGTCCGACGCCCCCTCGCGGGTGCCCATGTCGAGCCACACGCGGCACGTCTTCGTCCAGTGCGGCCACACGTCGAGCGTCTGGAGGAAGTACTCGTCGTCCCACCACACCGACGGCGACAGTGCGGCGCACCGCCCGAACACGCCGGGGTACCACTTGCACAGGTGCAGGGAAATGAGCCCGCCCATCGACGACCCGGCGACCCCGGTGTGCTCCTGGTCGGGCAGGGTGCGGTAGCAGGCGTCGACGAACGGCTTCACCTCCTCGACGAGCATGCGGCCGTAGTCGCGGGACAGGTCGGTGGCCCGGTCCGCGTCGCACCGCCGCGGGCCGTACTCGCGGATCCGGTCCGGGGTGTTCGCGACGCCGACGATGATGGCCGGCTCGGCCCGCCCCTGGCGCATGACGCGCTCGGCGACCTCGTCGGCCCACCACGGGTTCCCGGCGAACGCGGTCTCGGGGTCGAACAGGTTCTGGCCGTCGTGCATGTACAGCACGGGGAACCGGCGGCGCGGCTCGCGGTCGTACCCGGGCGGGAGCCACACGGACACCGTGCGCTGGTGGTGCGGGAGCAACCGCGACTCGGAGTCGTGGTGGTAGTGGATGCTCCGCCGGCCCCACTCGGCGACGGTCACCTCGGCGACCCCGTCGCCGCCGACCTCGAACTCGTGCGGGTGGACCTCGCGGCCCCGGCCGTCGGCCTCGGCGGTCCGCCACCGCCCGAGCGTCACCAGGAACCGCCCGCGCCAGCCGCGGGGCAGGTCGAGCCGCAGGTAGCGGGTGCCGTCGTCCCAGTTGTCCATCCGCACCCGGTCCGCCGACCAGTTCCCGAGGTAGGGACCGTCGCCGGCGAGGAACACGGGTTGGGATTGTGGGGTGTCGCCCGGCACCCGCACGACGAACTCGAACATGGGAACCGCCTACGGGACATCGATGGGGGTATTATTCGACCCCGGAACCCGGGCGGGATGAGAAAGCCGGGCAATTTCGACTTCGGGGCGCGTGCGGGTCGTGCCGGTTCTGGCGGGCCGGGAGCGTCCGCGGCCGGAGTGCGGCTGTGGGTCTGGACAGGTGAGACGGCGAACCCTGAGCGCCAGCGAGGGGGTGTGCCTCACCCCTCGCTGGCGCTCAGGGTTCGCCCAAATCGTCGATCGTCCGCGGCCCGCGCAGGGAAATTCCGTGTGTCACGTTGGGTGGTTTGGGTCGTGTGCCCACCTCTCGCTGGCGCTCAGGGTTCGCCCAAATCGTCGATCGTCCGCGGCCCGCGGATCGGTCTTGTGTGGGCCGCCCGACTTACCTATACCCCGGTCGCATTCGGACACCGTCCCGGGCGAAGGACCGCCATGACCGCCGACCCCCGCCCCGACATCCTCGCCCGGTCCGTGGCCGCAACCGTCTCCTGGGTCGCCCGCCGCCCGGTCGCCGTGCTCGCGGTCGTGGCCGCCGTCACCGCCGGTTCGATTTACCTCGCCGCGACCCGCCTCGGCTACCACACGCAGCGGAACGACCTCCTGAGCCCGGACAAGCCGTGCCAGCAGCGGTGGCAGAAGTACCTCGATGCGTTCGGCGACGAGGACGACATGGTGGTGGTCGCGGAGGGGAGCGACCCCGCGGCGATGAGGGCGGCGCTCGACGCAGTGGCCGAGAAGGTCGCCGAGCGGCCCGATCTGTTCGACCGGGTCTTCTACAAGGTGGACACCCGGCACCTCCGCAACCGGGCGCTGCTGTACCTTCCCCCAGAAAAGCTCGACGGGATCGTGACCCGGCTCGACCGCATGGCCCCGCTGCTCAGTTCGGTCGGCCCGGTCGCGTGGCGGATGCTCTCCATCGAGTCGCTGCTCGGGAACGCGGCGCTCGCGCTGGAGGCCCGGCACGGCGGCGGGGCGATCACCGCGGCCGACCAGGACCTGCTCGTGCAACTCCCGGCGATCGCCTCGTCGGCCGCGGGCACGCTGCGGAACCCGACCGCGTACCGCAACCCGTGGGTGCTCGACGCCGAGCGGACCGACCGCAGCGACGCCCGACTCACCGAGCCGCAGTACCTCTTCACGCCGGACGGCTCGCTCGCGCTGCTCACCTGCCGCCCGAAGAAGGCGGCCGATTCGTTCACCCCCGCTAAGGAGGCGAACGCGGCGCTGCGCGCGGCCCTCGCGGACCTCGGGCCGCGGTTCCCGGGCGTCGCGCTCGGCCTGACCGGGCTCCCGGTGCTCGAAACCGACGAGATGGAACTGTCCGACGCCGACACGCGGCGGGCGTCGGTGTGGGCGCTGCTCGGGGTCGCGGCGCTGTACCTCGTCGTGTACCGCGGGCCGCGCTACCCGGTGCTGACGCTCGCGAGCCTCCTCGTCGGCACGGCGTGGGCGCTGGGCTGGGCGACGGTCACGGTCGGGCACCTGAACATCCTGTCGTCGGCGTTCGCGGTCATGCTCATCGGCCTCGGGGACTACGGGGTGCTGTGGGTGGCGCGGTACGACGAGGCGCGCACGCGCGGCGCGTCGGTCGAGGAGGCGCTCCGCGGCACGGCGCTGCACGCCGGCCCGAGCATCGTCACGGCCGCCGCCACGACCGGGCTGGCGTTCTTCGCGGTCATGCTCGCGGACTTCCGGGCGGTGGTGGAACTCGGGTGGATCGCCGGCTCGGGCGTGCTGCTGTGCGCCGCGAGTTGCATCGTGGTGATGCCGGCGCTGATCGTGGTCGCCGAGCGCCTGGGCCGGACCCGCACGCACGGGGCCGCGGTGCCGCAGAGCGGGAACGAGCCCGTTCTGCTTCCGATTGCGGCGCTGGCCCCGCGGGCGTTCGTGCCGCTGCTGGCTCGCCACCCGCGACTCGTGCTCGCGGCCGGTGCGGCGTTGCTCTTGGTGTGCGGCGGGTTCGCCACGCGGGTGAAGTACGACCACAACCTGCTGCACCTGCAACCGCGGGGAATCGACTCGGTCGTGTGGGAACACAAGCTCATCGCCCGCGCCGCCGGGGCGACGTGGGACGCGATCAGCATCGCCCCGAACCGCGACGAGGCGCTCGCGCTGAAGGCGAAGTACGAG
Organism: Gemmata sp.; assembly: GCF_051859125.1. Taxonomy (NCBI): domain Bacteria; kingdom Pseudomonadati; phylum Planctomycetota; class Planctomycetia; order Gemmatales; family Gemmataceae; genus Gemmata; species Gemmata sp. The sequence goes on along the minus strand of NZ_JBHYGG010000253.1, from coordinate 12,921 downwards.
GCGCTCCCCGAGGTCGGCCGGGTGGTCGAGGTCGCGTCTTTGGTGCCCGGCGACCAAGGGCGCAAGCTGCCGATTCTCAAGGCGATCAGCGACCGCCTCTCGGAGTTGCCGCCGATCGACCGACTGCCGACGCCGATGGGGTCGCACCCGGCCGCGGTCCGCGACCTCGCCAACCGCGTGGCGCAACTCGCCGGGAGTGACACCCCGCTGTCACTCGCCGCGGCGTCCCTGCGGGACGCGCTCGACGCGACCGCCCCGGACCGGTCCGGCGAGCGGCTCAAGGCGTTCGACCGCCGGCTCGGGGCCGACCTCGCCGTCGACCTGCACCAACTCAAGGGGGTCTCGACCCCGGCCCCGATCACGATGGCCGACATCCCGCCCCAACTCCGCGAGCGGTACGTCGGGGTGAACGGCGAGTTCCTGGTGCGGGCGTTCGCCCGCGAGAGCCTGTGGGACCACGACGCGCTGGTGCGGTTCACCAAGGCGGCGGGCACCGTCGACGCCGGGGCGACCGGCAAGGCGTACCGCACGCTCGAAGGGCTGGAGCAGATGCGGGTCGGGTTCGAGCACGCGGCCGGGTACGCGCTCGCCGCGATCGTGCTGGTCCTGCTGCTCGACCTCCGCAGCGCGCGCGAGTTGCTCCTGGGCCTGTTCCCGCTGGCGGTCGGCGTGGTGCTGACGCTCGGCGTGATGGGGCTGTGCGGGGTGGCGCTGAACCCGGCGAACATGGTCGCGCTGCCGCTCATCGTCGGCGTCGGGGTGGACAACGGGGTCCACGTCCTGCACGACTTCCGGGGCCGCGACCGCAAGCGCGCGTACCGCCTCGGCTCCGCGACCGGCCGCGGGGTGCTGGTCGCGGCACTCACGACCGTGCTGGGGTTCGGCACGCTGATGACCGCCCGGCACGAGGGGATGGCGAGCCTCGGCCTGGCGCTCACGCTCGGCGTGACGTTCTGCATGGTCGCGGCGCTGGTGTTCCTGCCGGCGGTGCTGAGCCTGCTCGCCGCCGGGACTCGGACGCGCGAGGTGGCGACGCGGCCCGCGGTTCTGCCGCTGCCCACTTCGAAGGCGGCGTAATCACCCGTACCGTAGCGCTTCGATGGGGTGGATGCGGGCGGCGCGGCGGGCGGGGTAGTACGCGGCGGCGGTCGTCAGCAGCACCGCGAACGCCACCGACGCGAGCCACAGCCACAGTGGGAACACGAAGATCGTCGTGCTGTGCAGCGTCTCCCCTTCCATCTGCGACTGCATGATCCCCTGAACCCACACGTCGGCCGGGACCGCCAAAGCGCGGGCGAGTGCGAGGCCGAGAGCGCTGCCCAGCAGGCCGATGAACGTCCCCTCGGTGAGGAACATCCCCTGGATCTGGGCGCGGGTCGCGCCGATCGCCCGCAGGATGCCGATCTCGGCGGTACGCTCGACGACGCTGGTTACGAGCGTGTTCGTGATGCCGACCGCCGCGACGAACAGCGCGATGAGTGCGAACAGGTTCAGCCCCATTGCGATCAGCGTGACCTCGCGCTTGGCACTGGTGAACCACTTCGCGGCGGAGAACGTGCGGAACCCCATGCCCTCGATCGCGGCAACGGCCGCGGGGAGGTCGCCGCCCGGCCGGACGCGCACGTCGGCGGCGTAGTACGCGCCCTCCTTCGTCCACGGGAGTTTCGCGAACAGCGCGCCGCCGGTGTCCGGGGCGAGGAACACGTTCGCCCGGGTCACCTCCCACGGCGTGAGCGGGCCGAGCTTCTTGCGGTCCTCGCGGGTCAGCACCCGCACCACCCCGCACACGCGGAACTCGTCGGCGACCGTCGCGCCGGACGCCGCGGGCCGCTCGTCGTCGTCGCGCTTCGCGGTGAACAGCTTCTGGAGTTCGAGCCGCTCGGCCGGCGTGAGGTCGAAGGCGTCGAGCTTGGCCGGGAGCGAGCCGACGACCTTCTCCAGCACGGCGAGTTGTGCAGCGGTGAGGTCGTCGCCCGGGAGGTGCCCGGTGAGGGCACGGGCGAGCGCGAGCGGCGGCGCGTTGCGGATGCCGCCGACTTCGAGGCGCACGGGCAGACCGATGGCGCGCTCGAGGTCGGAGTCGTCCCCGCGACCGAGGTCGTACAGCACGAGTTCGGAGACGACGATTTCTTTCGCACCCGGTTCGGGGAGCCGGCCGGCGAGGAGGCGCGACTGAACGTCGGTGAGGGCGCCGCTGACGGTGAACGCCGACGCGGGCTTGTCGGACCCGGGTGCGGTGACGCGGCCGTCGGCGCTGCGGTAGGTGCGAACCTCGGCGACGTCGGGCAGGGCGGCGATCGCGGCGACCTTCTCGGGCGTCAGCGGGACCGGGGGCTTCCGCTGCCGGGTCGCGGCGTACCGGTCGAGGAGCGCCTCGCTCAGCCGCTCCTTGCGGGCGTCGGACACGTCACCGCGGACGGCGATCTTCTCGGGCGGCGCGTCCTTCGGGTCGGCGGGCGGCTCGTCGACGTGGACGACGACCCGCCAGAAGTCGTCGCGGCTCTGGAACTCGGTGTCGATGAAGGCCCGCATCCCGAGCCCGAGGGCCAGGCTGAACGCCATCGCACAGGTGCCGACGGTGACCCCGACGAGCGTCAGGGCCGTCCGCACCTTCTGCCGCCACAGCCCGCCGACGGCGAACCGGGTGAGTTCGCGGACCGTCATGGGTTCGCCTACAAATCCGAAGTTCGAAGCACGAAATCCGAAACGGAACCCGGACCATAGCGCGGGGCTCGGGTGTCGTGCCTCGAACGTGCGTGCCGCTTACCCGACCCAGGTGCCGTCGGTCGGGGCGAAGGACACGAGTTCGTCGGGCTTGAACCACAGGCCGATCTCGAGCGCCGCGTTCTCGGTGCTGTCGCTCCCGTGGACGAGGTTGTTCTGGACGCTCAGGCCGAAGTCGCCGCGGATCGTGCCGGGGGGCGACTTCGCGCCGTCGGTGAGCCCCATCAGGAGCCGGCACGCGGCGACCGCCTCGCGGCCCTCGAGCACCATCGCGACCGTCGGGCCGCTGGTGAGGAACGACAGCAGGCTCTCGTAGAACGGCTTGCCCTTGTGGACCGCGTAGTGCTTCTCGGCCAGGTCGCGGGTCGCCCTCACGAGCTTCAGGCCGACGAGCCGCAGCCCCTTCCGCTCGAACCGGGCGACGACCTCGCCGACCAGCCGCCGCTGCACCGCGTCGGGCTTCAAAAGGATCAACGTCTGCTGCATGGCACCGTCTCGTCGTGTGTGGGGAAAGGTGTCGGCGCACCGGGCGTGACGTGTTCATGGTGCGAACGGGCCGCCGGATCGTCCACACCGCGGGGCCGGGAGCCTTCGCGGGGGCACGCCCGTTCTCTAGACTGTTTCAGTCCCATCGACCGACACGCGAGCCGCTCCCATGCCAACGACCGCACCGGCCCCCGCAACGTTCGACGCACCGGCCGCCGTCAACCGGCTCGTGCGGTTCCTGGCCGTGCCGGGGGTCACCGGCCAGGAGGCCGCGATCGCCCGCGAGATCACGGCGGCGCTGGAGGAGGCCGGCGTGCCCGCGGCGGCGATCTCCTTCGACGACGCGCACACCCGCATCCCCGAGCCGACGCAGACCGGGAACCTCATCGTCAAGCTCCCGGGGACCGCGAAGCGGGCCGCGAAGCCGGTGCTGTTCATGACGCACATGGACACGGTGCCGCTGTGCGCCGGGGCCGTGCCGGTGGTGAAGGGGAAGCGGGTGGTCAACGCCAAGGAGGGCGCGACGGCCCTCGGCGGCGACAACCGCACCGGGTGCGCCGTGCTCGTCACGATGGTCACCGAGCTGCTCCGGCAGAAGCTCCCGCACCCGCCGCTGACGCTGCTGTTCACGGTCCGCGAGGAGAGCGGGCTGTTCGGCGCGAAGCACCTGAACCCGGCGGTCCTCGGCGCCCCCGCGATGGGGTTCAACGTCGACGGGCGGCTCGCGACCGACCTCGTCGCCGGCGCGATCGGGGCCGACCGGTGGACCGTGGACATCAAGGGCAAGGCGTCGCACGCCGGGGTCGCGCCGGAGAAGGGGATCTCGGCGAGCATGGTCGTCGCGCTGGCGATGGCCGAGGTGTACGCCGGCGGGTGGTGGGGGAAGGTCGCCAAGGACGGCAAGGTCGGCACGAGCAACATCGGCCCGATCGGCACGGCCGACGGCCGCTCCGCCGGCGACGCGACGAACGTCGTCACCGACCTCGTGCACGTGAAGGGCGAGAGCCGCAGCCACGACGCGAAGTTCGTCCGCGAGATCAGCGCCGCGTACAAGGCCGCGTTCGCCAACGCCGCGACCCGGGTCAAGGACCACGAGGGCCGCATGGCGAAGGTCAAGTTCACGTCCCGGCTCGACTACCTGCCGTTCCGGCTCAAGGACGACGCGCCGGTGGTGAAGCGTGCGGCCGCCGCGGTGCGGGCACTGGGCCGCGAACCCAATGTTCGAGTGACCAACGGCGGGCTCGACGCGAACTGGATGGTGAAGCACGGCATCCCGACCGTGACGTTCGGGGCCGGGCAGAACGAGATCCACACGGTAAAGGAGTACGTGGACCTGGCCGAGTTCGAACTCGGCTGCCGCCTCGCGCTCGCGCTCGCCACCGGCGAGGCGGAGTGATGTTTCACGGCTGAGGTTGGTCAACCGCAGGGGGACGCAAGATGAGCGAGTCCGACTCACAAAACGTATTGCTGTTCGATAACAGTGACCCGGAGATGCAACGGGCGTACGCGGCCGCGCGCGAGTCGTTCCGCTACCTGTGGCGGGAGATCGCACGCGACCGCCAGCGGATCGTGCCGGCCCTGGGCCTCGCTGCGGTCAAAGCGCCGTTCACCGACGGCCCGCGGAAGGGGGGCGAAAAGAACCCCGAAGTGGAGCACATGTGGCTCTCCGAGATCGACTTCGACGGTGAGCACGTTAGCGGGGTGCTCGTGAACTCCCCAAACTGGCTTCGGTCTGTGAAGGAGGGCGACCCCGCTCGGTTGCCCATCGACCAGATCAGCGACTGGATGTACGCCATCAGCGGTGAGTCTTACGGCGGCTTTACGGTCAACCTGCTGCGCTCCCGAATGAGTGCCACCGAACGTGGACAACACGACGCGGCCTGGGGGCTGGATTTCGGCGATCCGAGCAAGGTTCGTCTCGTGACCCAGCACGCTCACGATTCCCTGAGCGAGCAGTTGGCGGGCTCATTGAAGAGCCACCTTAAGGAGAATCCGACGCACGTGGCAACCCGGGGGCACAACGGCTGGACCATGTTGCATTCGGAGGCGTCGGCTGGAAGTGTCGCGACCGTCCGTGTGCTGATTGAAGCCGGGGCTGACCAAAGAGCCGTGACCAACAACGGGTTGACACCCCGGCAACTCGCGCAGAACCTTGGTTGGGGCTCGGTCGTTGAACTGCTTGAGTCGCGGGGTGGGTGACGTGTCGCCGTGTAGTGGTTCCAACACACCCGGCGAGCCGGGAGCGTGAGCGACCGGAGCAACGCTACTCCGGTCACTGACGTTCCCGGCTCGCCAGGAACTGCACTCAAAACTCCGACTTGTACTTGTCGCTGAGCTTGCGGCGGGCCTCCTGGATGGCGCGGTCGATCGCGGACCACGATTCGAGCCGCTGCTTCTCGTCGTCGGCGACCACCTTCGCGATCTTCGCCTGGATCTCGGGGATGTTCGTGGTGGTGTACCCGGGGTTGTTGTAAAGGAACGGCCGCCCGTACCACCCGAACCCGCCGACGTTGTACCCGCCGCCCGACGTGTAGTAGTACTGCTGGCCCTCCAGCGCCTTCTTGTCGATCGGCACGCCGCGCAGGCTCTGGGCGATGGCCCGCAGTTGCTGCGCCACCTTGTACGCCGCGTCGGCCGCGATCTGGTCCACGTTCCGCCGGCTCAACTGGTCGATCTGGTCGGCGGCCTTGTCGTGCCACGTCGCCATCTTGTCGTAGTTCGGGCTCTTCTGCATCGCCCGCGTCTCGGTCAGGATCACGTCGATGGCGGCGAGGTACCGCCGCGTGGCGTCGGGGCCGGCCTCGTTGCCCTTCACCTTGGGGTCGGGCTCGCCGGTGAGCTGCGGGAACGCGAACAGCGAGATGATCCGCTTCAGGTCGGCCGTGGTCATGACGCCGGACAGCGTCATGCTGTTGTTGGTGAACGTCGGGGCCCAGGTGCCGAACCCGGCGATCGCGATGCCCTGGTCCTCGAGCAGTTCGCGGAACAGGTCCGGGAGGGTCATGCGGAACGCGGTCGGGTCGCCCACGAAGTCCACGGTGAAGCTCGCCTTGACCTCGGTGTCGATCTTGGCGGCGAACGTCAGCCCCTTGGTGCCGGCGAGGAACGCGGCGATCAGGTTCACGTCCGCGGTCTTCACCTTCCGCACCGACGGGCTCGCCCCGAGCGACAGCCGGAGCATCGTCTTGTCGATCACGTCCTCCATGTCCACGGCGACGGTGACCGCGTTGCCGCTCGTCTTGCCCACGGCCCCGGCGAGGTACGGCGAGAGCTGGCCGGTCTTGCCGGCCTTCACCGCCTTGAGGTACCGGGCGGTGTACTGCCGGTCGGCCGGGTACACCGCGACGAACTGCGCGCCGGGCAGCGTCGTGAAGTACACGTTCCGCGGCGACAGCACGGCGAGGCGGCCGGCGATCTCGTCGGCGGTGCCGCCCTCCTGGGCGGCCAGCTCCGCCATTTCCGGCACGTTGTGCGACACCTTGACGAGCCCGACCTGGAAGTCGCGGTCGAGCGAGTTCAGGTTCACCTCGGCGGAGATGACCACGGTTTCGGCGTCGGCCGGGAGGAACCCGAGCCCGGCCCGGTCCCCGGCCTTCCCCTTCTCGCTCCACTTCTCGGCCTTGGCCAGCGGCGACGCCAGCGCCCCCTTCACGTCGATGAGCACGAGCGTGTTCGTGTTCTGCGACGTGTGCTTGAGCAGGTCGTCGTACGGGCCGGCGGCGGCGGTGCCGGCGCAGGCGAGCGCGAGTACACCGGCGGCCATCGCTTCACGGGTCATCGAGTCACCTTGAGCGGAGGGAGTGGGGACCCAGTCCGTTTTCGCGCGACCGTGTGAGGAAGTCAAGCGCTCCGGCGGCCTTTCGGGCCGCGGCCCGCGGGTGCCGCTGCGGGATTTGCCGGCCTACAACACCCGTGTCCCACCCGAAACCGCGGAGGCCCGCCAATGCCCGTACTGGAAGAGTTCAAGAAGTTCATCCTGCGCGGCAACGTCGTCGACCTCGCGGTCGGCGTGGTGATCGGCGCGGCGTTCACGAAGGTGATCGACTCGGTCGTGGCCGACCTGTTCATGCCGGTGGTCGGCGTGCTGACGGGCGGGATCGACGTGTCGCAGATGCGGCTCACGCTGTACGGCGACGCGTCCATCGGGTGGGGGAGGTTCGCGCAGTCGGTGCTGAACTTCCTCATCATCGGGTTCTGCATGTTCCTGGTGGTGAAGGGGATCAACGCGCTGCACCGGTACGTCCTCAAAGCCGAGGCTGCCGTCGCGGCGCCCGAGCCGACCGCGACTGAGAAGCTCCTGACCGAGATCCGCGACCTGCTGAAGGACCAGAAGAGCGGCCCGGTGGCGTGACCCGAGCGGGAACTCTTCCGGCCGCCGGTGCGTCTCAGGAGGTGTGCCCCGGAGTCTCCCGTGATGCCGCGCGTCGTCCTCGTCCTGCTGCTGATCCTCGTCGCGGTGACGGCCTACTGCGTCCGGCGGGGCGGCGACGCGCCGCCGGTTTCGGGCGACCCCGCTGCGGCTGAAGAGGAACCCGGCCTGGACGAGAACCTGAGCGGCGCGCCGCTCAGGGCGACGATCGAACTCCGTCCGGAGGAGCCGCTCCTGCTGTGTGGCAACCTCTGCTGTCTCCCGCCGGTGCCGAGCTACAACCAGCTGCTGTTACAGTACCTCATCGAGTCCTACCCGGGCACTCCTGACGAAGACCCACCCGACCTCGTGGACCACTACCCGCGGTGGGTGCGGGCACACGGAGTACCGGTGTTTGCGACGACGGCGCAGACGCCTGACTGGACCGATCGCGCGTTGTTCCTGACCGATTACGTTGGCCGGCGTGGGGAGACCCGCCGCAGGCTCCTTCAAGACGTTGGCGGAAGTGTCGAGAGCGAGTCGGCGGTCTGGCGGGGGCTCGCGTGGCTGGCGCGGCAGCAGCGGGCGGACGGGAGTTGGCAGTTCAATGTCGGTGAGCACCCCGACCGGATCGGCGCGACCGCCCTCGCGCTGCTCGCGTTTCTCGGGGCCGGCGAAACGCACCTCCGCGGCACATACAAGGCCGTGGTGAGTTCCGGGTTGGGCTACATCCTCGATCAGCAACCCCTGCCGCGACGGGGGCCGCCGCCCCTATCTGCCGACCCGTTCGCGCACGCGCTCGGCACGATGGCACTGTGCGAGGCAGTCGGCATGACGCGGGACCGCGAGCGGCTCCTCGCCGCGGCGCAAGTCGCGGTCAACCGCATCGTGGCGTCGCAGGCACCGAACGGGAGCTGGGGAGCCGCACCGGGCCAGCGCGGCGACATTTCCCTCGTCGGCTGGCAGGTCCAGGCGCTGAAGGCGGCCGCGATGAGTCGGGCCGTCACCGTTCCCGCGGCGACGTTCAAGAAAGCCGTCGACTTCCTCAACAGCGCCGGTGCGGGGCGTCGGAAGCCTGCCTATGGTCCGTTCGACAAGACGTGGGCGTTCCCCGGCACCACCTGCACCGCGACGGGCCTCCTCTGCCGATACCTGATCGACGGCTGGGGACCAGACAACGCGGGAATGATGGAGGGCGTTTTCGGGCTCATGCCGCGGGCACCCGCCGCGGGGCCGGGCTCGGCCCCGAAGCGGATCGATGACGTGTACTTCCTGTACCACGCAACGCAGGTCGTTCGGTACTTCGAGGGGGACGAGTGGGAGACGTGGAACCGCGGGCCGAAGGGGGCGCTCGGCGTTCGCACTCTCGGGACGCGCGACTGGCTCGTCGGCTTACAGCACATGGACGGGGACGAGGCCGGGAGCTTCGACCCGGACGCCGCCTGGGTCGGCAAGCACCTCGGCCGCCTCGGCACCACGGCGTTCGCAGTGCTGACCCTGGAGGTCTACTACCGACACCTGCCCCTGTACAAGCGGGCGAACGCGGGGGACGGAGCCGTACCTTTGCCGGACGGTGTTAAGTGATTGGAGCGTTGGGCGGGGACTCCCTGGAAAGCGCGTGACACCCGATTGTCACTTCCGGCGGTAGAACGCGGCGGTGCCGGTGCGCTTCACGCAGTCCCAGCCGGGGGCCGTGCGGAAGTAGTCGTCGAACGGCGTACCGGTGCGGGTCAGCGCGAAGTCGAACCGGCCGTAGTCGGCCTGCCACTTCTCCATCATCGCGGCCCGGACTGCGGACGGCGTGTCGGGGTGCGACGCCTTTACGAAGTCGTAAAGCCACTGCCCGCCGAACACCTCGCACCGGTCGTCGACGAACACCTTGTACCCCGGCGCGTGGTAGATGACGAACGCGCCGTTCGCGTAGTCGTTGAAGATCCGGTCGTGCGGGTCGCCCGGGTGCGGTTCGTTCGCCTTCAGCGCGTCGAGTACCTCGACCGGCCACTGCTCCGCGTCGTGCGTCGCCCACCCGGCGCCGATCACCGGGACGCGCGTGCCCGACGCTTCGAGCGAGAGCGTCAGCAGCACCGCGAGCGCCGGCAGCCACACCGATGCCCACCACGGCCGAGCGGCGGGTGCGGCGGCCGGGTCGTAGAAGTCCGGGCGGTCCTTCGCGAGCCGGGCGGCCCAGCGGGTGTGCGGCCACATCGCCGCGACCGCGACCAGCGTGACCACAACGAACAGCGTCGCGTGCCGGCACCGCTCGACCGTCTGCGCCAGCCACACGAGCGGCAGCAGCCACGACACGCGGACCTCGCGCCAGTTCAGCCCCGCAAGAGTGAGCAGGTAGATCGCCCCGACGAGCAGGACCGGGACCGTGTTCGCGTCGTCGAGTTCGAGCGGCCGGTGCTCCTTGATGATCTCGCGGAGGATCGGCTCGCCCATGATGACGCGCCACACCTTCAGCATGTCGGTGCCGTAGGGGTTCACCAGCGCCGCCGCGCCGCTCAGCGCCACGAGCAGCGCGAGAAGGCCGGCGTCGCCCCACGACTTCACCGGCGTCGGGCGGCCCAGCCGCCAGAACACCACCCACCCGCACGCCGCGATCACGAGCGTCCCGAACCCGCCGAGGTAGCCGCCGTGGACGTTCGCCCACACCACGAACGCCGGCACCAGCCAGAACAACTGCCGCACCCGCACGCGGCCCGCGTCGCACTCGACCAGCACCGCTGCGAGCAGCGCCATCCCGGCCGTGGTGACGAGGTGCGGGCGGACGTGGAAGTGTGCGCCGGCCGCCGCCAGCGCCACGCCCATGATCGCCCCGACGAGGACGAAGTTCAGCCCGGTCGCCAGCAGCCGCACGGCGAGGAACGCGAACGTGGCCGCGATGATCGTGACCGCACCGAGGAGCTGCGCGTCGAACCCGGCGACGCGGTGCGCCAGCGCCATGCCGACCTCGCCGAGCCACTGGTACGGCACCCACCACCGGTCCGGGTACGCGGGGTGCGTGAACGTGTACGGGTCGGTGCGGATGAAACCCTCGGCGAGGATGATTTCGCCCGTGCGGGTGTGCCAGAACGTCCCCGGGTCGCGGAGCATCCCGGTCGGCCCGAACGCCATCAGCACCAACCAGATCACCAGGAACGCGACCGCTCCCGGCGCGAGCCACCGCGGAAGCGTCATGTGTTCTCCGGTGCGGGCGAGGGACCGCGGCGGACCTCGGCAGAGTAGATCAGCAAAACGGCCGGCGACACCCACAGGAACCAGAACGACCCGGTCTGGAGCAGGTTGCACGCGAGGCACCCGACGTTCACCGCGACTAGCCCTCCGATCACCCCCGCCCGGCGACGCACGACGAGCCACACGACGGCCGGGAGGAGCAGCACCATGTCGAACGGCCACGCGCCGTAAGGAGCGGTCACGAACGACACGAGGACGAGGAGCGGCACCTGATCGGCCCAGTCCCAGCGCCGTGCCCACCGGGGATAGTAGACCGCGAACCACGCGAGCCCGGCCAGCACCGGCACGAACTGGAGGCGGAACATCCCCTCGCCGAGTTGCATCCGCAGCACCGTGCCGAGCGTCGGCGACATCCACTGCTCGGGCGGGCGGTTCGCCATCGCGTCGCGGAACTGGTTCCACACGTCGGGCACGAACAGCAGCGGGAGCGCGCTGCACAGCGCCCCCGCGGCCGCCCCGCCGACGAGCACCCGCCAGCGGTTGGTTCGCACCGCTTCACAGAGGATCGCGACCCACACGAGGTACGCGAGGTGCGGCTTGATCGCGAGTAGGACCGTCGCCGCGCCCGCGAGGGCCGGGTAGCCGCGGCGCTCGAAGTCGAGGAACAGCACCGCCCCGAGCAGGAGTAAGGGGCTGATCTGGCCGGACTGGAGCGCGAACGCGGTCGGCAGGGCGGCCAGCGCGACCGCGACCCCGACCCACCAGCGCTCGGGCCGGCCGCCGAACAGCGCCCACATCCGCGCCCCGCAGTACACGACCGCCCCGAAGTTCACCGCGAGCCACAGGAGCTGCCCGGCCCGCGACGGGAGCAGGCCGAGCGGGAACACGACCGCGAGCGTCCACGGCGGGTTCCACATCATCACCGGCTCGTCGGTGTCGCGGCCGCCCGCGCGCTCCAGGGGCAGCAGCAGGGCCCCGTCGTACGGGTTCTGGCCCCGCACCGCGAGCGTGGCGGCGGCCCAGTACTCGATGTAGTCGTCGGGCGGCCACACGGTCGGGTCGGCGAGCAGGTCGCGGACCTGGGCGGCGAGCACCAGCGCAACGCCCGCGAGCGCGAGAACGGTGACGAGGCGGCGAACTGTCATGCCCCCAACCTAGAGCGCAAACCCCCGGTGCGCCATCCGCGAAGTTCGTCCTTGCCGCCGGTCCGGTGCGTGCGGATACTGCCCGTGCGGGCCGCCGTACCCGGCCCGATCCTCACCGCCCGCACCCACCGCACGCGGTACGAATCACCCACTCCGGGAGTGACAATGATCGTTCGCCGTATCCTCCTCGCCAGCGCCGTGCTGGCCCTGGCCGCGTCCGCGCCCGCCGGCGCGCAGGACGCCGGGGACAACCCCGCGACGAAGGTTCTCGTCCGCGACAACCCGCGGCACAAGGAGTTCCTCAAGGTCGTCGCCAAGGGCGAGGGCGACGTGATCTTCATCGGCGACAGCATCACCCAGGGCTGGGAAGGGGCCGGGAAGAAGGCCTGGGCCGAGCACTTCGCCTCGTTCAAGCCGGTGAACCTCGGCATCAACGGCGACCAGACCGGCCACGTCCTGTGGCGGCTCACCGAGGGCAAGGAGATCGAGCCCCTCAAGCCGAAACTCGCGGTCATCATGATCGGCACCAACAACACCGGCTCGCACACCCCCGAGCAGATCGCGGGCGGCATCAAGGCCGTCATCGCCGAGTTGCAGAAGCAGAAGCCCGGCATGAAGGTCCTGCTCCTCGGGGTGTTCCCGCGGGCCGGCGGCATCAAGAAGGAAGACACCGTCGCCCCGGCCGAGAAGCTGAACCCGAAGATCAAGGCGATCAACGACATCATCGCCAAGTTCGCCGACGACAAGACGGTCTTCTACAAGGACATCGGTGCCGGCTTCCTGAACAAGGACGGCGGCCTCGAAAAGAAGGTGATGCCCGACCTGCTGCACCTCAGCCCCGAGGGGTACGAGATCTGGGCCACCGCGATCAAGGACGACGTCGCCAAACTGACGAAGTGACCCCGAGTCGAAGTACCGCGGAACTGTGGCCGGCCTCTGTGAGGCCGGGGCGCTCAGTTAAAATCCTCTTGGGATCCGCAGGAACTGGCTGGCGGGCCGCCACGGAGGGCGGCCCCTACGAGCCTTTTGCCTTTGGTTTGT
>NZ_JBHYGG010000252.1:0-50810 GCF_051859125.1 Gemmata sp. | reverse complement strand
AAACAGCCGCGTAGGCCAGAAGAACTCGCACCCGCGGGACTATTTCGTGGGAGCACCGGCATGTTCGTTCACCAAAGGGCAATGGTGCATCACCCGCCGGCGTCGAGCGACACGTCGAGTTGCTGGCCGACGTAGAGCGTCGGGTTCGGGACGTCGATGGCGTAGATCACCTGCAGGACGCGCGTGTCGACGCGCTCGGTGTTGCCGCCGGTCAGCGACTTCTTCGGGATCACGTACGGCTCGACGCGGACGAACGAGAGCGGGAGCCGCGTGCCCGGTTCGCCGCGGGGGGTGGCGGTGCCCTTGATCCCCGGCTTGAACCGGGCGATGTCGTTCTCGTCGATGTCCACGCGGACGTGCAGGCGGCCGACCGTGCCGAGCACGATGATCGCCTGACCGGGCGTCGCGCCGACGTACTCGCCGGGCCGCACGTTCACCTGGAGGACGCGGAGTTCGAGCAGGTCCGACGACGGGATCGGCTCGCGGGTGCGGTCCGCCCCCGGCTTGCGGATCCGCGGGGCCGCGACCCGCAGCCGCTCGAGTTCCGTCTTGGTCTGGTCCACCTGGGCCTGGGTCTGCGTGAGGGTGGCGCGTGCCACGGCGGTGTCGAACTTCCACGCGCCGGCGCGGGTCAGGTCCAGTTCGGCCTCGACGCGGCGGAGCTGGGCCTTGGCGACGTCCACGCTCATCCGCCGCGTGTCGAAAGTCTCACCCGAGCCGACGCCGGTGTCGATCTCGCGCTTGGCCCGCTCGAACAGCCGCACCTTGTCCTCGACGTTGGCCTTCGCCTCCTCGACCTTCGCCTCGAGCGGCGGCAGCTCCTCGCGGCGGGGCATCGCTTCGAGCTTCGCGAGCTGGGCCGCGGCGCTGTCGCGCATGGACTGCCGCACGGTGAGTTCCGCGGCCATCTGCCGGTCGTCCAGCTCGAAGAGCGGCGCGCCGGGGGTGACGCGGTCGTCCACGCGGACGTGAACGGCCCGCACGACGCCGGGGACGTGCGTGCCGACGGAGATGTTCTCGGTCTCGGGCTCGACGATCCCGGCCCCGGCGACCTGCTTGCCGAACGGCGACTTCCCCGGGTCGACCGGCGGGCTGACGGGCGGCGGTTGCTGCTGGGCCTTCGTCATCTGGATCATCGCGAACGAGAACGCGACGACGGCCAACACGGGCAAGAGGTATCGGGTGAGCATCGGGCACCTCTGGTGAGATGGGTCTGGCGCTTGTTCTGTTGAAGTCCTGCGAGGGTACGCAGGAGGTGGCTGGCGGGCCGCCACGGAGGGCGGCCCCTACCAGAAGTTTCGCCTTCGTTCTGTAGGGGCCGCCCTCCGTGGCGGCCCGCGTGAGGCCGTCAATATCAATCGGGCATCAGGCGTTCGCGGGCTTGGCCTCGACGCTTTCGACGCGGCCGTCGGCCATTGAGACGATGCGGTCGCCGAAGTCGTACACGCGGCTGTCGTGCGTCACGACGACGACGGCCCGGTCGGGCTGCACGGCGACCTTGCGGATCAGGTCCATCACGGTGCGGCCGCTGTGCGCGTCGAGCGCCGCCGTCGGCTCGTCGCACACCAGCAGCCGCGGCTCGTGGACGAGGGCGCGGGCGATCGCGACCCGCTGCTGCTGCCCGCCCGAGAGCTGGTTCGGGTACGAGTTCAGCCGGTCCTTGAGCCCGACGGCGGCGAGCAGATCCTTCGCCTTCGCGACGGCCTTCGCCCGGTCCCACCCCGCGATGAGGAGCGGCACGCAGGCGTTCTCGGCGGCGGTGAGTGCGGGCAGCAGGTTGTACTGCTGGAACACGAACCCGATGTTGTCGCCGCGGAACCGGACCTTGCGGCCGTTGCCCATGCGGGTCAGGTTCTCGCCCAGCACCTCGACCTCGCCGCGGGTCGCGTCCAGCAGGCCGGCGACGACGGAGATGAGCGTCGTCTTCCCGCACCCCGACGGGCCGACGAGCAGCACCAGTTCGCCGTAGGGCAGGTCGATGTTGATGTCGGCCAGCGCGACGGTCTTGGTGTCGCCGGTGCCGAACTCTTTGGTCACCCCCGAGAGGCGGATCGCACGCTTCCCTGCGAGCGCCTCCCGGGGTGCCTGTGCCAGTGCGGCCGTCATGACTCACCTCTGGTCTTGGTGGCACGGGCTCATGGCCCGCACGGACGAACCCCGCCGCTCACCGGAACACGACCGCCGGTTCGAGGAACAGCACCCGCCGCAGGCTCACGGCCGCGGACACGGTGATGATGACGAACACCGCCCCGGCCGTGAGCGCGAGCACCTGCCACGGGAAGTGGAACGCGGGCGGCGCGTTCGTCACCACCCGCTCGAACACGTACCCGAACAGCGCCGCCCCGCCGACCCCGAGCCCGTACCCGATGGTGCCGACGACGAGCGCCTGGAGCATGATCATCCGCACCAGCCGCCCGTTGCTCACGCCCATCGCCTTGAGCGACCCGAACTGCTTCAGGTTCTCGATGGTGAACAGGTAGAACGTCTGCCCGGCGATCGCGCACCCGACGAAGAACCCGAGCGCCACGGTGATGCCGAAGTTGATCGGGATGCCGGTCCGCTTCAGGTAGTACCCGATGGTCGACCAGAAGAACTGCTCGTCGGTGAGCGCCCGCAGGTCGCCGGTCTGCTGCTCGATGCGCTCGCAGAGTTGCTCCGGGGTCACCCCGTCGGCGGCCTTGGCCAGCACGAACGTGAGCGTCTTCCGCTCCTGCGGGACGTACTTCACCGCCTGCGTGTACGTGCAGTACAGGATCGGGAACGTCTGGAACGTCGGGTTGCACTTCGCGAGGCCGACGACCACGGCCCGCTTGTCGTTCATCTCGATCGACTTGCCCGGGGCGAACGGCTCGTCCCCGTACAGGTACCGCCAGCCGAACTCGTCCATGATGACCGCGTCGGGCCGCCGCAGGTCTTCGAGCTTCCCGTGGAGCAGTTTGCCCTGCTCGACCGCGGGCGCGCCGGTGAGCGTCGCGTCGTCCACGCCGATGAGGATGACCTGCTGGAAGTTGCCGTCGTCGAGCCGGGCGCGGGCGAGCCCCTTGTACAGCCGCACGGCCCACCGCACCCCCTCGACGCCGCGGACCCGGTACAGCGCGTTCTCCGACAGCGGCTTCGTGTCGTCCACGAACTGCACGTTCCGGTCCATCACCCACAGGTCCGCGCCCTGGATGTCGCGGATCTGGCTCGTCGTGTTCCGCATGAGCCCGCAGAAGATGGCGCTCTGCTGGGCCATGAGCAGGGCGGCGAAGCTGACCCCGAACACGATGCCGAGGTACTTCGCCTTGTCCCCCATCAGCATCTTCAAGGCGACCCAGTTCATCTCTGCTCCTGTCTTCAGGTCTTCAGGGCACCAAGTCCTCGGGTCAGGAACCTCGGCGGGGGTTTGCACGACTTGAAGACTTGATGACCCGCGGACCTGACGACTCCCCACCGATCGGCTCCGCGTGCCCCAGCGCCGCCAGCGTGAACCGCACCACGTGGTCGGCGACCGCGTCCACGTTCAGTGCGGCGACCGCCTCCCGGCCGAAGATCAGCTCCGTCACGGGCCGGTTCTGCCGGTAGAAGAGGCACTGCCCCATCACGCTGAACCCGGTCATCAGCAGGTGCTGCTCGTCGAGGTGCGGGAGCAGCTCGCGGAGGATCGCCCGGAGCGCGAACGCCGCGGGCTGGATGAACTCGGTGACGACCACGTGGGCCGCCTTCCCGGGGTCGGCCATCTCGCGCATCATCAGCTTCATCGCGGCCGGGCTCGCCGGCGCGTGCATCCGGGTCGCCATCTCGCGGACGAACCCGCGGAGCTTGTCGAGCGGCGGCGCGCCCGCGGGGGGCACCGGGAACGTGTCCATCCGCCCGGCGCACGTGTGCGCCCGCTTCACCGCCTCGATGTACAGCTGCTCCTTGTCGCCGAAGTAGTAGTTCACCGCGGCGACGTTCGCGCCCGCCGCGCGGCAGATGTCGCGCACGGTCGCCCCCTTGAACCCGTTCTCGGCGAAGGCGTCCTGCGCCGCGGCCAGGAGCCGCTCGCGGGCGTCGGGGTCGGCCCCACCCTCACCGGGGCCGTCCGCCGGGGGCACTGTCTTTTCGCGGGCCATGGGAGAGAATCGGCCTGGGTTAAACAAATGTTTCAATCGGTCGCTTGAAGTGTATCAAACGTTTGTTTCGTGTCAAGCGGAACAGAAAAAGAAACCCCGCCGCGGGCGGTCCGCGGCGGGGCCAGGGGAGGGTGCAGGCGCGGGGCTCAGCCCGCGGCGACCGCGACCGGCGACTGGGCGTCGGCCGACTTGGTCTCGGCGGCCCGCACCAGTTCGGCGAACAGGCCGTCCTGGGCGAGGAGCCCCTCGTACGGGCCGGTCTCGACGAGGCGGCCGTCGTCGAACACGAAGATCCGGTCCGCGTCGGCGAACGTGCTGAGCCGGTGGGCGACCATGATGACCGTGCGGTTCCGGCTCGCCGTGCCGATCGCGTGCTGGACCTGCCGCTCGCTGATCGTGTCGAGGGCGCTGGTGGCCTCGTCGAGCACCAGGATCGGCGGGTTCTGGAGGAACACGCGGGCCAGCGCGATCCGCTGCCGCTGCCCGCCGGACAGGTTCCCCCCGCGCTCGGCGACCGCGGTGCGGTACCCGTCGGGCATGGCCAGGATCTCGTCGTGGATGCAGGCCATCTTCGCGGCCCGCACCACGTCCTCGGGGAGGTACTTCGAGCACCCGTAGGTGATGTTCTCCTCGATCGTGCCGCTGAACACGAACGGGTTCTGGCCGACGTACCCGATGAGGTGGCTGATCGCCTCCCGCGACACCTCTTCGAGCGGCACGCCCATCACCCACACGCGGCCCCCCTTCGGGTGGAGGAGCCGCATCAGCACCTTGAGCCACGTGGACTTGCCGCACCCGGACTTCCCGGCCACGCCGATCGTCTCGCCGGCGCGGATCTCCAGGTCGATCCCCTTCAGCGCCCGGGCCGGGCGGCCGTCGGGCAGGGCGTACTCGACCTGCAGCCCCTCGACGCGGACCACCGGCACGGTGTCGTCGAGCCGCGGGTCGGTGTGCGTCGGGGTCTTGAACGACGGGTCCACGGGCAGCGCGAGCAGGTCCTGGAGGTCGAGGACGCGGAGGCTCGCCTCGTGGCCCTCGTCGAGCACCCGGTGGACCTCGTTGAGCGGGGCCATCGCACTGAGGTAGAGCATCGAGAACGTGAGGATGTCGCCGAAGCTGATGCTCCCCGAGATGGCGAGGTACGCGGCGAGGGCCAGGACCCCGACGTGGAACATGCCCTCCACGATCGCCTTGCCGGCCCCGAAGAACGACATCGCCACGTGGTGCTTCAGCTCCTTGGACCGCTTGTGCTCGGCCGCCCGGGCCACCCGCTTCAGCTCCTGGGCGTTCGCGTTCGCGACCCGGACGTAGTCGAGCCCCCCGAGCAGCTCGACCACGGTCCCGTCCATCTCCTCGTTCACCCGCAGGAGCTTGAGCCGCACCCGCTTCTGCGACATCAACTGCCAGACCGTGAGGGTCAGCGACGCCGGGATCACGCCGAGCATCGCGATCCCGAGCCACGGCTCCTTCCACACCGCCGTCGTGATGGCGAACACGCCGATCAGCAGGGCCGGCAAGAAGTCGAGGAACGACAGCCGCAGGAGCCGCATGAACCCGCCGACGGACCGGAACACCTTCCCGTGCAGGGTGCCGATCCGCTCGTGCGTCAGCCCCGACAGGTCGGCCTGCATGATGTGCGCGATCACCTTCACGCTCATGTGCCGCTCGATCCGCGTGCACGTGTTCTCGACCAGGTACCGGCGGAGCACCTGGAGCAACTCGCGGACGAGGACGAGCGCGCCGATGGCGCACAGGACGTACGCGACGGACTCTAGCACGACGGGCCGCGCCTCGCCGGCCTGGATGCCGTGCGCGACGCGGTCCACGAGCTTGCCCGAGAGCAGGGGGATGGCGGTGGCCGTGAACCCGCCGACGGCCATGATCGACACGGCCGCGAGGAGGGAGTAGCGGTGCGAACGGGAGAGCATTCGCCAGGTCTTGCGGGCCGTCGCAAAGAGGTCGCGGACTTCGGTTCGGAACCTGCGTACCTCGGGAAGCGGCTTGGCTAACATGGCGTCCTCAGACCCAACGTGTGCCGCGGCGGTGCGCAACGGCGGCGGTGTCAAAGCAGACGGCGCGCCAATTGGCCGGGGACTGCACACTCGAACGCCCCACCGCGGGGCGGCCGGTACAAGTTCTGACCAGGAACGGTTGTACCGAGTGTCCCGCCGGGGGGTGTAAGGTGCTGAACAGATTTCAGCTTGCGCCGGCGACCCGGCACACGGTTCGCTTACTCGGGTGTCGTTCGCGCGTGCCGTCCCCGCCGGAAATTCTGCTCGTTTCACCCGCCGGGGTGAGCCAGTGCCGAGGGGCCGCACCGCGACCGGAGGATTCCAAGGAACGGCGTGGGTGCCGACCCGCCCGCGGCACCTCGCGCCCGGGACCGGTCGCCCGACAGGGCCGACCCACGCTCTGGACCCCACGAATCTCAGCGGCCGCTCAGCCCTCGTCCCCCGCCGAGATCGACCATGCTTCGCCTCCCGGGCAGCCCCACCGAGACGGTCCCCGCCGCGCCGGCAACGCGGCGGACCGTTCCCGCGCTCGCCGGCCCCCGCGGGCGGGTGCCCGCGACCGCCGGGCAGCGCCGGCTGTGGATGCTCGACCAGATCATCCCGAACCCCGAGGTGTACAACGTCTTCTTCCTCCTGCGGCTCGCCGGCCCGATGGACCCCGCGGCCGGCCGCGAGGCGCTCCGGGCCACGGTCGCGCGACACGAGGCGCTGCGCACCCGACTCGTCAACGACGGGGGTGAGCTTTCCCAGGTCGTGGCCCCGCCCGGGCCGGTCGACCTCCCCGTGACCGACCTCCGCGACCTCCCACCGGCCGCCCGGCCCGGGGCGGCCCGGCAGCGGGCACTGACCGAGTCCCGCCGCCGGTTCGATCTGGCGTCCGGCCCGCTGTGGGACGCGCGGCTCCTGCTGGCCGCGGACGACGAGTGCTACCTGTGGGTGAACTTCCACCACGCGGTCACGGACGGCTGGTCGGTCGGCGTCTTCTTCCGCGACTTCGGCGAGTTCTACGCGGCCGGGTGCGAGGGCCGCGCCCCGGTGCTGCCGCCCCTCCCGATCCAGTACGGGGACTTCGCCGCCTGGCAGCGCGAGCACGTCGCCACCGCCGAGTACCAGGGGCAACTCGACAAGTGGAAGGAGGCGCTCCGGCTCCCGCTCGCGCCGGTCGACCTCCCGTTTAGCAGGCCCCGGCCGCCGGCCCAGACGTTCCGCGGTGCGGTCCACAGTTTCCCGGTCCCGCGCGACCTCGTCGCCGCCGTGGACGACCTGGCCGTTCGGGAGGCGTCCAGCCGGTTCCTCGTCGGGCTGGCGGTGTTCCAGACCCTCGTGCACCGGTACACGGGCCAAACGGACCTCCTCATCGGCGTGCCCGTGGCGAACCGGCAGCGGCCCGAGACCCGCGACGTGGTGGGGTTCTTCACCAACACCCTCGTGTTCCGCACCGACCTGAGCGGCGAGCCGACGGTGCGCGAGGTGCTGGCCCGCGCCCGCCGCACGCGGACCGAGGCGTTCGCCGGCTCCGACGTGGACCTGGAGGCGCTCGTCGGGGCGGTACAGCCCCCCTACGACCCGTCCCGCCAGCCGTTCTTCCAGATCGTGTTCCAGTACCAGAACATCGCGATCGTGCCCGAACGCGTTGGGCCGCTCGGGGCGGAGAACGTCCCGGTCCACAACGGGACGGCGATGTTCGACCTGCGGATGGGGCTCGAAGACGCCCCCGACGGCGGCCTGTCCATCTGGATCGAGTACAACACCGCCCTGTTCGACGCGGCGGCGATCGAGCGGCTCGGGGGCCACTACCTGGTCCTGCTCGCAGCCGCGTGCGCCGACCCCGACGCGGCCGTCGGCGACCTGCCGCTCCTGGGCCCGGCCGAGCGGCACCGGATCGTCCGCGAGTGGAACGCGACCGCCGGCGACTACCCCCGCGACCTGTGCATCCACAACCTGTTCGAGGCCCGCGCCCGCCAGCAGCCCGACGCGGTCGCGGTGGTGGCCGGGGGCCGCGAGGTGACGTACCGCGAGCTGAACGAGCGGGCCAACCGCCTGGCCCGCTACCTCCGGGCGCAGGGGGTCGCGCCCGGCACGTTCGTGGGCGTGTGCCTGCGGCGGTCGGCCGAGGCGGTGGTCGCGGTGCTCGGCATCCTCAAGGCCGGCGGGGCGTACGCGCCGCTCGACCCGGTGTACCCCCGGGACCGGCTCGCGTTCATGCTCGGCGACACCCGGGCGCCCCTCGTCGTGACCGAGCGGGCGTTACTCGACCGGCTCCCCGAGGGCGACGCCCGGTGCCTGTGCGTCGAGCAGATCGCGCCCGACCTCGCGGCCCTGGACCCGGGCGACCCCGACCCCGTGGGCCGGCCGGGCGACGTGTGCTACGTCATCTACACCTCGGGCTCCACCGGCCGCCCCAAGGGGGTGGTGCTGCGGCACACCGCCGTGGTGAACGTCCTCGACTGGGTGAACGCCACGTTCCTGGTGGGGCCGCGGGACCGGCTCCTGTTCGTCACCTCGCTGAGCTTCGACCTCTCGGTGTACGACGTGTTCGGGGTACTGGGGGCCGGCGGCTCGGTCCGCGTGGCCGACGAGGACGAACTCCGCGACCCGGCCCGGCTCGCCCGCGTGCTCCGCACCGAGGGGGTCACCATCTGGGACTCGGCCCCGGCCGCGCTCCAGCAGCTCGCACCGTTCTTCGACCGGGACCGCCCGCGGGACGGCCGGGACCCGCTCCGGCTCGTGCTGCTCTCCGGGGACTGGATCCCCGTCGCCCTCCCGGACCAGGTGCGGGCCGCGTTCCCGGGGGCGAGCGTCGTCAGCCTCGGGGGCGCGACCGAGGCGGCGATCTGGTCGAACTGGTACCCGATCGGCACCGTCGACCCGGCGTGGCCGAGCATTCCGTACGGCCGCCCGATCCGCAACGCCCGCTACCACGTCCTCGATTCGCGGCTCCGCCCCGTACCGGTCGGCGTCCCGGGCGAGTTGCACATCGGCGGCCCGGTCCTCGCCGACGGGTACTTGAACCGCCCCGAGCTGACGGCCGAGCGGTTCGTCCCGGACCCGCTGACGCCCCGGGCGCCCGGCTCCGACCCGGGCGACACGCACCGGCTGTACAAGACCGGCGACCTGGCCCGGTACTTCCCGGACGGGACCATCGAGTTCCTGGGCCGCATGGACCAGCAGGTGAAGGTGCGCGGGTTCCGGGTGGAGTTGGGCGAGGTCGAGGCCGTCCTCGCGGCCCACCCGGCGGTCCGCGAGTGCGTGGTCCAGCACCACCGCGACGCCGCGAACCACGCCTCCCTCGCGGCCTACGTCGTCCCCCACCCGGGGGCCGACCCGCGGCCGGACGAGCTGGCCAAGTTCCTCCGCGTGAAGCTGCCCGAGTACATGGTGCCGGCGCAGTTCGTCGCGCTGGGCGCGCTGCCGCTGACGCCCAACGGGAAGGTCGACCGGGCCGCGCTCCGGCCGCCGGACCGCGCCGCGGCCAAGCCCGAAGCGGCGTTCGAGCTGCCGGCGAACGACGCCGAGCGGGCGCTGCTCCCGCTGTGGGAGGAGCTCCTGAACGTCCGCCCGATCAGCGTGACGGACAGCTTCCACGACCTCGGCGGGCACTCGCTCTCGGCCGCGGTGCTGATGGCCCGGATCGAGGCCCGGCTCGGGCACCGCGTCCCCCTCGACGCGCTGTTCGCGGCGCCGACGATCCGGGGCCTGGCGGCCGTCATCCAGCGGAAACTGGAGCTGGGCCGCGGGTGCCTCGTTCCGCTCCAGCCCGGGGGCGGGCGGCCGCCGCTGTTCCTGATCGCGGGGGCCGGCGGGCACGTGTTCGCGTTCCACCAGTTCGCGCGCCACCTCGGGCCGGACCAGCCGTCGTACGGGTTGAAGGCGGTCGGCGTGGACGGCACGGAGCGGCCGCTGGAGTCGATGACCGAGATCGCGGCGCGGTACCTCAGGGAGATCGTCGCGGCCCGGCCGGACGGCCCCTACGTCGTCGGCGGGTACTCGATCGGGGCCGTCATCGCGCTCGAACTCGCCATCCAGTTGCGGGCCGCCGGGAAGCAGGTGCCGCACGTGATCGTGTTCGACATGCTGGCCCCGGGGTACCCGCGGAAGCCGTCGCCGGTCCGCCGCGCGTGGCGGCACCTCGTCCGGTTCGCCCGCGCCCCCGGCCGGTTGGGGTACATCCGGGACCGGTTCCGGAGGGTGCGGAGCCGCGCCCTGGGGGCGCTGAACCTGCACTGGCTCGACGCCCCCGGGGTGCCGGGGATGGACCTCGTGCCGCAGGAGAACCTCAAGCGGGTCTGGGGGGCGCTGACCAAGGCCCGCGACCGCTACTGGCCGTCGGGCACGTTCGACGGCCGGATCGTCCTGTTCGCGTCCGAGACGCCGGAGGACTGGCCGGGGTGCGTGTTCGACGACCCGATGAAGGGGTGGGGCCGGTGGGCGACCGGGGGGGTCGAGCGGCACGTTGTCCCGGCCGGGCACCTGGAGATCTTTCGCGAGAACAACCAGGAACTCGTCGCCCGGCTCCTCCGGGAGGCGGTCGCCGGCCCGGGGTGACCCACGCACGGTCGGAGTTGGCACCGCGATTGCTCCGAAAAGGTGGCCGGAACGGGTCCGTCGGCGTCGGTGCGCACGCTCCAGGCTTGCAAAAGAACAATGGTCTCGAACTCCGCAAGAAGAGGCGTCCGATGTCCCAGTTGCTGCCGTCCGATCTTTCAACGGGGTCGCGTGGAACGGACACGCTGGACCGGGCCGGGCCGCTGGCCGGGGCGACCGTGGGTGAGACGGACCGGCCGGCCGTGAGCGAACCGGGCACCCTCGTCGACCGACTCCCGAACGCCACCGCCGCGTCACGGGACATCCTCGCCGCACTCAACGACACCGCGGCCGATTACCCCCGGGACCACCTCGCGCACGAGTTGATCGCCGAGCAGGCCGCCCGGGCGCCCGAGCGGGTCGCCGTCGAGAGCGGGGGCGTGGGACTCACCTACGCCGAACTGGACGCCCGCGCGAATCAGGTCGCGCACTACCTCCGCGAGCGGGGCGTCGGGCCGGACGTGCTCGTCGGCGTCTGCCTCGACCGAACGGCCGAGATGGTCGCGGCCCTGCTCGGCGTGTGGAAGGCCGGCGGCGCGTACGTCCCCCTCGACCCGGACTTCCCCGCCGAGCGGCTGAAACTGTACCTCGAAGACAGCGCCGCGCCGGTCGTCGTCACGCAATCGCACCTCGCGCACCTCCTCCCGGCGGGCGGGGCGCGGGTGGTCGACCTGGACGCCGAGCGGGACGCCATCGGCCGCGGGCCGACCGGCCCGCTCCCGCACTCGGGCACGCCCGCGAACCTGGCCTACGTGATCTACACGTCCGGCTCGACCGGCCGCCCGAACGGGGTCGCCGTCGAGCACCGGGCCCTGGTGAACTTCCTCGTCTCGATGCAGCGGGAGCCGGGGCTGTCGCGGGACGACGTCGTCGCCGCGGTCACCACCATCTCGTTCGACATCCACCACCTGGAGTTGTGGCTCCCGCTCATCGCGGGCGCGCGGGTGGCGGTGCTCCGCTGGGCCGACGCCGCCGACGGGGTCCGCCTCGCGGAGGAACTCGACCGCACCGGCGCGACCGTCCTCCAGGCGACCCCGACCCGGTGGCGGCTGCTCCTCGCCGCGGGGTGGGCCGGGCGGCCGGGGCTCAAGGCGTTCTGCGGCGGCGAACCGATGCCGCCGGAACTCGCCGGCCGCCTCCTCGAGCGCGCCGGCGAGGTGTGGAACCTGTACGGCCCGACCGAGACGACGGTGTGGTCCACGGTCCACCGCGTCGGGCGCGTCGCCGGGGCCGTCCCCATCGGCCACCCGATCGCGAACACGCAGGTGTACGTCCTCGACCCGCGGCTCGAACAAGTCCCGGTCGGGGAGGTCGGCGAACTCTACATCGGCGGCGACGGCCTCGCCCGGCACTACCTGAACCGCCCGGAACTCACCGCGGGCCGCTTCGTCGCCGACCCCGCGGACCCCGGCCGGCGCATCTACAAGACCGGCGACCTGGCCCGGCTCCGGCCCGACGGCGTGCTGGAGTGCCTGGGCCGCATCGACCACCAGGTGAAGGTCCGCGGGTACCGCATCGAGCTGGGCGAGGTCGAGTCGGCGCTGGCGGCGCACCCGCTCGTGGCCGCGGCGGTCGCGCACGTGACCGGCGACCCGGCGGAGCTGGTCGCGTACGTCGTCCCGCGGCCGGGGGCGGCCCCCACGCCCGAAGCCGTCCGGCAGCACGCGCGCGAGCGGATCCCGGCGTACATGGTTCCCGGCCCGGTCGTGTTCCTCGACGCGCTGCCGATGACCCCGAACGGGAAGGTCGATCGCAAGGCGCTCCCGGCCCCGACCCGCGCCCCGGTCCCCGCGGCCCCGGGCCGGGCGCGGGTGGCCCCGCGGACCGACGCCGAGCGCGACCTGCTCGCGATATGGGCCGACGTGTTCGGGAACCCGAACCTCGGCGTGACCGACGACTTCTTCGACCTCGGCGGCACGTCCCTCAAGGCCGCCGAGGTCGTGGCGCTCGTCTCGGGGCGGCTCGGGCACACGATCCCGCTGGGCGCGATGTACGAGGCCACCACCGTCGAGAAGCTGGCGGTGCTCGTGCAGAACCGGCTGGAGATGGGGACGCCGAGCGTCCTCGTCCCGCTCCAGACCGGGGGCCACAAGCCGCCGCTGTTCATGATCGCCGGCGTCGGCGGGCACGTGTTCACGTTCCACAAGTTCGCCCGGGCCCTCGGGGCCGACTACCCGGTGTACGGGCTCAAGGCGGTCGGCGTCGACGGCGGCCGCCGGCCCCCGGAGTCGTTCGAGGAGATCGCCGCCGAGTACGTGCGGGAGATCACCGCCGCGCGGCCCCAGGGGCCGTACCTGCTGTCGGGGTACTCGATCGGGGCGCTCGTCGCGGTCGAGGTGGCGCTGCAACTCCAGGCGCTGGGGCACGAGGTGCCGCTCGTGGTGGTGTTCGACATGAACGCCCCGGGGTACCCGCCGCCGCTCCCGCTCCGCCGCCGGCTCGCGGTCCACGCGCGGAACCTGTTCCGCCGCGAGGGCGGGGTCCGGTACGCGGTCCGCCGCGTGCGGAACCTGGGGAACCGCGTGATCCGGCTCGCGGGCCTGGAGCGGCTCCTGTTCCCGACGCACCCGGCCCTCGACGCGCTCCCGCAGGACGCGCTCCGCGACGTGTGGGTGGCGCTCCAGACCGCGGCGCGCCGCTACCGTCCCGGCGGCAAGATGCACGGGACCGTGAGCCTGTTCCGGGCCGAGGTGCCCATCGACCTGTGGAACGCGGTCGTGAACGTGGACCCGCACCTGGGCTGGCAGGGGCTCACGACCGGTCGGGTCGAACTGCACTCGGTCGCGATGGGGCACCTGGAGGTGTTCCACCCGGACAACATCGACAGGCTGGCGCGGCAGATGGCCGGCAGCATCGACCGCGCCTCGCCGGCCGCCGCGGCGGAACGGTGACGCACTAACCCTGCGTGCAGACCATGACGAGGTGCGTGTACGGGATGTTGAGCAATCGGTGGTGCAGGTGCGATTCGACGGCCGGGAAGCGGGCGCGCGCGAGCCGCAGGTACTCCTCGCGGCGGCGGACGTGGGTGCCGCGGTCGTGGTCGAGCATCCACCGGGCGAACCGGTTCTGGCCAGGCGCGTAGCACCCGTCGAACGAGACGAACCGGCCCCCGGGCCCGAGCGCCTGCCGTGCCACGGCGAGGAGCGAATCGGCCTCCGTGTCGTCGAGGTGGTGCAGCACGCCGTTGGCCAGGACGATGTCGAACGAGCCGGCGTGCTCGACGACGAGGTCGCTCACCGACCGGCACACGAACTCGCCGCGCGGGCCGTACCGCTCGCGGGCCTCGCGGATGTACTCGGGGCTCAGGTCCACCCCGACGTACCGGGTGCCGGGGAGCGAGTCGAGGATGTCGCCCGGCCCGCACCCGATGTCGAGCACCCGCGCCCCCGGGAACGGCCGAACGTACCGGCGGACGTACACGGCGCGGAGCCGCGCCGCACCGACCGCCCTCTGGAACAGGCGGTACGCCCACGGCCGCGACAGGATCGCTTTTACGCCCGCCATCGCACCCTCTCAGAGCAAGTCCGGGAGTTTCACGTATCGAGTTCAAGGTTCAAAGTTCAACGCCCAACTCGTTCGGCACTCGAAACGTGGAACTCGAAACGTGAAACTCCTGAAGTCTGGCTGGTTGCTCAATGTAGCCGGCCTCTGTGAGGCCGGTGCTGCGGGACTCGCGAAGGCCCGGCCTCACAGAGGCCGGCTACAGGAACTCATCGACCCGAGTCACCGGCCGGACCAGGCCCGGACCTCGCGGACGACCCGTGCCTGGTCGGCCGTCGACAGGTCGTTGAAGAACGGCAGTCGGACGAGGCAGTCGCCGGCCATCTCCGAGACCGGGCAGTCGCCGGGCCGCCCGCCGAACCGCTGGCCCATCTCGGACAGGTGCAGCGGCTGGTAGTGGAACACGGCCAGCACGCCGCGGTCCCGGAGGTGCTTGATGAGGCCCTGGCGCTGGTCCAGGGTCGGCATCACCAGGTAGTACATGTGGTACGCCTGGTCGCAGTGCTTCGGCACCGTCGGCGTGCGGACCCCGAGCGTCGCGGCCCAGTCGGCCAGGTGCAGGTGGTAGTAGTCCCACACCTGCTTCCGCTTCGCCTGCACCCGCTCCCACTGCTCCAACTGGCCGTACAGGAACGCCGCCAGCACGTCGGACATGACGTAGCTCGACCCGACGTCCACCCACGTGTACTTCGCGACCTGGCCGCGGAAGAACTGCGAGCGGTTCGTCCCCTTCTCGCGGAGGACCTCGGCCCGCTCGGAGAACGCCGGGTCGTTGACCAGCAGCGCGCCGCCCTCGCCGCACGTAAGGTTCTTGGTCTCGTGGAAGCTCTGCGTCGCCAGCGCGCCGAACGTCCCGAGCGGGCGGCCCCGGTACCGCCCGAACAGGCCGTGCGCGTTGTCCTCGACCACGGCCACGCCCCGCGCGCGGCACGCGGCGAGGATCGGGTCCATCTCGCACCCGACCCCGGCGTAGTGGACCGGCACGACGGCCCTGGTGCGGTCGGTGAGGAGCCGCTCCAGGTGCGCCTCGTCCAGGTTGAAGGTGTCCGGCCGCACGTCGACGAACACCGGCTTGGCCCCGCGGAGGACGAAGGCGTTCGCGGTGGAGACGAACGTGAACGACGGGAGGATGACCTCGTCGCCGGGGCCGACGTTGAGGAGCAGGGCGGCCATCTCCAGCGCGTGCGTGCACGACGTGGTGAGCAGCGCCTGGCGGCTCCCGGTCAGGTGCTCGAGCAGCGCCTGGCACCGGCGGGTGAACACCTGGTCGCCGGCGATCTGCCCGCCGAGCAGCGCCTCGGCGATGTTCTGCAGCTCCTTCCCGAGCGTGGAGGAGCGGTTGAACGGGACTTGAGCGGGCGCGGACAGTGCTGAAGACATGGCGGGAACCCTCGTGGGGGAGAGCGCGTCACCCCTTGCCGCCCTCGGTGTGCCGCACCACGTAGGTCGGCTTGTCGAGCAGGCGGAAGTGGACCCGGCCCAGGTACTCGCCGATCATCCCGAGCGAGAACAGTTGCGCGCCCGAGAAGATCGAGATCACCGACGCGAGGAACGTGAACCCCGGCGGGGCCGTGTGGTCCACGAGGAACATCACGACGACGAACGCGAGCAGGGCGAACCCGAACACGGTCAGCGCGAAACCGAGCACGCTCGCGGCCTGGAGCGGGAGCGTGCTGAACCCGGTAATCATGTTGAACGCGTGGGTGACTAGCTTCCGCGTCGTGTAGTTCGACTGGCCGATCCGCCGCGGCTCGTGCCGCACGAACTCGTGGGTGAACCGCACCGTGCCCCAGGTCAGGAGCACGTCGAGCGAGACGAGTGAGCCGCTGAAGTGCGCGAACGCCTCCCGCGTGTGGGTGCGGAACGCCCGGAACGCGCTGACCCGGCGGGCCGTCTCGGCCCCCATCGCGGTTTGGAGCGCGATCTTGGTGATCTTCGAGGCGAGGTTCCGCAGAAACCCGTGCGGGAGCTCCTGCGGCGCGCCGTAGACGACGTCGTGCCCCTCGTCCAGTTTCGCGAGGAGCCTCGGCACCTCGACGGGCGGGTGCTGGAGGTCGTCGTCCATCGTGACGACGACGGCGTACCGGGCCGCCCGGACGCCGCACAGCAGGGCGTTGTGCTGGCCGAAGTTCCGCATCAGGTCGAACCCGCGAACGAACGGGTGCTTGCTCGCCAGGTCGGACACCACGGCCCAGCTCCGGTCCCGGCTCCCGTCGTTGACGAGCAGGATCTCGAACGCCTGCCCGCGGCCCCGGAACAGTTCCGCGAGTTGCTCGACGAGCGGCGTCAGCGACTCCTCGCTGTTGTACACCGGCACGACGACCGACACGCCTTGCGGCAGGTCAGGCACCTGTGGCGTCGGGCTCGCGGCCGGGTGGTCTGTCACGGTGGTCTCGGGTGGTCGCCCGCGCGGCACGCGGGCGACCGGTTCGGCTTCGGGTGTTCCTTACATCGGAACTTCGCGCCGGTCAAGGTGCCGGGCCCGCCGGGAGCGGCCGGTCACACCACCGCACCCGTCGGGTGCCAGTGGTACGTGAGCGACGCTCGGGTGAACCGGAACCCCATTGCGGCGTGGGCGTTCACCGACGCCGGGTTCGCCCCGGACAGCTTGGACCCGACCGCATCGACGCCGCTCCGCTGCCAGACCCGCAGAACGTTCGCGAACAGGTCGCGCCCGTACCCCTTCCCGGGCGGGCTCGCGGCCAGCAACCGCACCTCGCCGCGGGTGCCGCGGGTGACGAAGTGGAAGAACCCCCGCACCTCCGCCCCTTCACACAGGACGGAGAGTTGGTCATCGGCTGTGCGGTTCGCGAACGCGTTGCGGACCCAGTGAACGTAGCGCTGATCGGCCAAGGCGCGGGGGAACAGCGGGTCAGTGTGGTAGCGGCCGAACTCGAACCCCGCGGCCGCCATCCGCTCGACGGCGGCCACGTCGACCGTCTTCGCCGGGCGGAACGCGAACCGCGGCTCGGGGAGGGTGCGGGCCAGCAGGCCGGTCAGCTCGCCGTGGAGACTCGTATCGACGAGGATGAACCCGCACCGCGTCAGCAACTCGATCGCCGGCCGGTCGGTCGCGCCCGTTCCGAACGAGACGAGTCGCACCCCGGTCCGGGCGGCCCAGTCGCGGAGCGCGTCGAGCCACTCCGCACGCGCGCCGAGGAGCGCGGCCGCGTCGCCGAGCTGGCAGTCGCCGACCGGGAAGCCGAAGATCTCCGCGTCCCAGGGGAGGACCGCGACCCGGCCGAACCGCGGCTCGCCGGGGCGCAGGTCCTCGTACCGGCACTGAAATCGCGGGTCCCGGGCCACGCGCCGACTCCGTGGGAACTCACGCCTCTCGACAGCTTACCTCGCTCACGGGCTTTTGCAATTATCCCCGGGGTCGCACTCGTTCTCGTGTGAGTCGAAAAAACTGACTTCGCATCCACCCCGCGGGCGGGTATTTTAAAACAACATCGGTTCGACTGCGTGGGCGCACCTATCCTGTGCTGTCGGGGCGGGCGGGTAGAGTAATGGTGCGGTCGAGTGCCGGGGCGGCGGTTCGGAGCGGCTCGTGACAGACAAGCCCGTTGATGTGGGTGGGCCCAACGATTCCACCTCGACGACCTGGTTGGACCGCGTCCGGTCCGGTGAGCCCGGGGCGTGGGAGGCGTTCGCCAACCTCTACGCGCCGCTCATCTACCACTGGTGCCAGCGGTGCGGGCTCCAGCCGGCCGACGCGGCCGACATCGGCCAGGACGTGTTCCGGGCCGTGCTCGCCGCGGTCGGCACGTTCCGCCGTCAGGGCTCGGGGAGCTTCCGCGGGTGGCTCCGGGTCATCACCCGGAACAAGGTGCGCGACCTGATCCGCGAGCGGGGGAAGGTGCCGGGGGCGGGGGGCGGGAACGACCAGCACCTCAACCAGATCCCCGTTGATTCCGACCCGGGGGCCGACGACACGCCCGACCCGGAGGAGGAGCGGATCCTCTACTGCCGGGCGCTCGACCTGGTCCTCGCCGACCACCGCGAGGAGACCCGCGAGGTGTTCATGCGTGTGGTGATCGACCGCCAGGACCCGTCCGCTGTGGCCACCGACCTCGGCCTCTCGCTCAACGCCGTGTACCTCATCAAGTCCCGCGTCCTCCGGCGGCTGCGGGAGGAGTTCCGCGAACTGCTCGACCCCGGCCCGGGCTGACCCCCCGGGCGCCACCTCACGGGCCGCATGACCCCCACCCCACCCCCCCGTTTGCCGGACGCCTGCCCCGATCGGGGCGCGCTCCTCGCGTTCCACACCGGCCGGCTCAGCGACCCCGAGGCCGAGCGGCTCGCCGCGCACCTCGACACGTGCGGCGCGTGCCTGTCCTCGCTCCGCGAGCTGAGCAGCGACGCCGCCGACTCGCTCGAAGCGAACCTGCTCCGGTTCTGCGGGGACCGCGCCGCGCTGGTGCCCACGACCGACCCGGGGTACGTCCGGTTCGAGGCGGCCGCCCGCGACGTGTGCGAGAGCGGCACCTGGCCCGGGGCCCGCGCCGCGGCCGCCGAGGAGTGGGAGTTCGACGCCTCCACCCGGATCGGCCCGTACGCCGTGCAGGAGGTCCTCGGCCGCGGCGGCATGGGCGTCGTGTTCCGGGCCGTCCACCAGGGGCTCAAGCGGGCGGTCGCGCTCAAGACGCTCCACCTCGGCGCGTCGGCCCGGACCGACTCGCTCGCCCGGTTCCGCGTCGAGGCCGCCGCGATCGCCCGGCTCGACCACCCGAACGTGGTCCGCGTCTACGACAGCGGCGAGGCCGCCGGCCAGCAGTACCTCGCGATGGAGCTGATCGAGGGCGAGTCCCTCGACGCCCGGCTCGGCCGCGGCCCGCTCGGCTGCGCCGACGCCGCGAAGCTCGTGCGGACCCTCGCACGGGCCGTGGGCTACGCGCACGGGAAGGGGATCATCCACCGCGACCTGAAGCCGTCGAACGTGCTGATCGCCCGCGACGGCACCCCGAAGGTCGCCGACTTCGGCCTCGCCCGCATCGTCGGCGACGCGGGCCAGCTCACCGTGACGGACGCGGTCATGGGCACCCCCGCGTACATGGCCCCGGAGCAGGCCGCCGGGCGGGTTCGCGAGGTGAGCGAGCGGTCCGACGTGTACTCGCTCGGGGTGATCCTGTACCAGACCCTCACCGGCACGCCGCCGTTCGTCGCCGACGACAAGGTGCAGCTCCTGCGGCTCGTGCAGCGGGGCGAAATCACCCCCCCG
Organism: Gemmata sp.; assembly: GCF_051859125.1. Lineage (NCBI taxonomy): Bacteria > Pseudomonadati > Planctomycetota > Planctomycetia > Gemmatales > Gemmataceae > Gemmata > Gemmata sp. The sequence continues at coordinate 31,398 of NZ_JBHYGG010000252.1, read as the reverse complement.
TCGCAGTGCCGCACCGACGTTCCGGCGGACCTCGAAACAATTTGCCTCAAGTGCCTTGAACATTCGCAAAGGGACCGGTACGCTTCGGCGAACGAACTGGGTGAAGACCTCGACCGGTGGCTCGACGGGCAGGCGCTCCACGGCCGCCGGCCCAATCGCGTCAAGCGAATGGGACGTGCCGTTCGACGTCACGCGCTCGTTGCGTCCGGCGTGATTGCGGTCGTCGCGGTCCTCGCGGCCGGCGTCGTGGCGCTGGCCCGCAAGGGGCCGGAGAAGGTGGTTCCCGACGGCGAGTCGGCCGAGGTACGCATCGCGTTGGAACGCGCCCTCGACGCCGACAAGCCGGTGACGCTCGTCGGCGCGACGGGCTGGCCGAAGTGGTTCAAGTGGCGGGTCGGCGGCGACGTGCAGCGGATGACCATCGAGCGCGACGGGACGTTCTCCGCCGAGGTGCTCGACCCCAAGCGGTTCGGCATCCTGGAACTGCTCCCCGATGCACGGCACGACCGGTACAAGCTCACCGCCGAGGTGCGGCACGAGTTGGGGAACTACAGCGGGTGCGCGGGTCTGTACGTCGGGCACCGGGTGTACCCGCGGCAACCGGACGAGGTTCATGTGCTGTCAACCGCGCTGCTCAACAGCATCGCGGCCGGGACGCGGATCGTTGGGCCGAACGGAAAGCTCGTCATCCCCCAGGGCGTGACGGCTCCTCGGAAGCTCCGAATCAACGCCGATACCTTTGTGCTCCCGCTGCCGCACTTCGCCGCGGACCTGGCGCTGCTCCAGGGCGAGCCGCTGCCCGCACTCGGTGTTCGCAACGGCATCTGGCACAAGATTGAAGTGACGGTCGGCCCGGACGAGATCGTGACGGACGTGGCCGGGAACGTGATGCGGCTCGCGAAGGACGATCTGTCGCCGGAGCGGTTCCACGACAGGTGTGCCTACATCCGCAAGACGTTCCCGGACGAGCCGTTCGCGCAGAACTTCCGGCCCGAGTTCACACCCCGCGGTGGCGTCGGGCTGATGCTCTACCCGACCGCGGGTGCCTCTGTCCGTAACGTGGTGCTCACGCCGCTCAAAGCGGCCCGTTGACTGTTCCTGATACCTTGGAGTTGCTCGTGTCCGCTGCCCAACCTCTCGACCGCAACCTGTCAATCCTGTACCCGAAGACCGGCGGCAATGCCGGGAAGCCCGTACCCCAGAGCTTCTACGCGATGGGCGTGTTGAACAAGGCGGTGAGGGCGAATCGAATCGTCGCCAAGCTCTCGTTTACGGGAGTGGCGGACTTCGAGCAGGAACGGGCCAAGGTGACGTTCCAGAGGCACCCGCACAACGCCGAGCAGTGGTTCTGGGCGGTGCGTTTCAAGTACCCGTACGCCGTTGACGGGCTCAAGTCCCTCGCGACCTTGACCGAAGCGCCCGCGACGCTGGACGTGGTCGCGTACAAGGGCGCCACGGAAGTCGCGAGAGACCAGAGCAAGTTCAAGCTGCGGCTCAACCCCGTCGCGCCGACGATTACGTTTCCCGGAGAGAACGAGGAGATCCAGGACGACCTCCTTTCATTCCTTCCCTGTTGGGGGGAGTGGACGTCACCCGATGATGTCTACCTCTTGACGCTCAGCTACGCGAGCAAGACGGGCGAGGCGTTCTCCGAGAACGACAACTCGTGGTGGGGCTACATTCTCGACATCCCTCAGCCGGGGTCGCGAACCCCGGCGACATTGGTCGCGAGCGGGAGCGGTCTGGCCTCGGACGACCGGAACGTATTCGTGCAGTGAACTTGAACACCGGCCCAGTGTGACCTAGTCTGATAACACCTCCCGTGTTTGACTTGTTGACCTGTTCCGTGAGGTGTCGCCCGTGCGCCCGAACACCCACCGCGGGTTCACGCTCATCGAAGTGCTGGTTGCGATCGCGATCATCGCCGTCCTGATCGGCCTTCTGCTACCAGCGGTGCAGAAGGTCCGCGAGGCGGCGGCGCGCACCAAGTGCCAGAACAACCTCAAGCAGATCGGTCTCGCCGCTCACGCCTGCTACGACTGCCGGAAGGCGTTCCCGCCCGGTGTGAATGTCCCTCCCGTGACGGGGGGCTTCAACGGCTCCTCTCTCGTGCTGCTGCTCCCGTTTCTGGAAGAGGCACCTCGCTTTGCGCTCTTCGACCCTAACGCTCGCGTTGACTTGGCAGCCACAAATGTGACTGCGAAGCAGACCGGCGACGTTCGGGGCTTTTTGTGCCCCTCGGACCCTTCCGTTGGAGTGTACCAGACGTACACCGTTGGCCGCACCAACTACTACGCCAACCTCGGTGCCCATGCGAACCTGCTGGATGGGTCCGGCACGCTCAAAAAGGATGCAAACTTGCTGGGAATGTTTTCCAATGGGAGTGCTGTTCGGTTCGAACATGTCACGGACGGATCAAGTCAAACGGTCTTATACTCGGAAGTCCGGAGGGGGGCCGCTCCGAACTCTGATCAATTCGATATTGCAAAAGCAAGTGCAAGCACTTGGCCTATATTCATTCCACCATTAGACAGTGGCGTCGGCTATCGAACGACCGCGAAGAACACGGACCTCCAGTCTGCTGGCGCTGCGGACTTGAAAACGGCGTGTGATTCGGCCTCGGGGGCGAACCTGCTGAGTGATGTTGGCCTCAACTATGTTGGGGGGGGGAGCATTCTCGCACGGTTTACTTTCTACACCCACACGGTGCCGCCGAACTATGCCGGACGCGACTGTACGTCCTCAACAGGAATTTTGATCCACCTCGCGTCGCGCAGCGCGCACATGGGCGGGGTGAACATCGTCCTCGCCGACGGGTCGGTGCGGTTCGTGTCGGACACCATTCCGATGGACAACTGGCGGGCCGCGGGCACGCGGGCCGGCGGGGAGACGCTCCCGCTCGAATAGGCGTCAGCCGCCGGGCTTCTTGCGGCCCACGACCTTCAGCTTCACCTTGTCCGCGACGAACGTCTTCTCCCCGGCGCTGGGGAACCGGATCTTCACCCGCCGCAGCGCCCCGTACCCGCTCACGTCCGTCACCTGGCCCAGCCCGAGTTCCTCGTGCTGCACCAGCACGCCCACCGCGAGCCCCGTGTCGGCCCCGTCGGGGATCGTCGGCTTCAGGTCGGTGTGCTTCTTCGGCGGAATGTACGGCCGCGCCCCGGTGTCGGCCCAGTCGCTCGCGGCGTTCCCGGCCTTGGCCCGCCACTCGTCGGCCGCTGAGCGGGCCACGTTCCGGGTCATCGACGGGTCGAGCCGCTCCACCCCCTCCCGCGGCAACTCGCGGAGGAAGCTGCTCTCGATGGCGTAGTTCATCTGCCCGCGGAACTCGCGGAGCCGGGCGTGCGTGAGGTACAGCTCCTTCATCGCCCGCGTCATGCCGACGAAGCACAGCCGCCGCTCCTCCTCGATCTCGTCCTCGCGGCCCATGCTCCGCTCGTGCGGGAGCAGCCCCTCTTCCACCGCCATGACGTACACCACCGGGAACTCCAGCCCCTTCGAGGCGTGCAGCGTCATGACCGAGACGTGGTCGGCTTGTTCGTCCCACCCGTCCACGTCCGACGCGAGGGTGATCTGTTCGAGGAAGTCGACGATGGTGCTCTCGGGGCTCTGGTCGTGGAACTGCTTGGCGGCGGTCACGAGTTCCTCGACGTTGGCGAGCCGCTCGGCGTCGTCCTCCTCGCCCGACTCGCGGAGCGACGCGGAGTAGCCCGACTTTTCGAGCACCAGCGCGATGAGTTCGTGCGGCGGCAGGTCGAGCCGGTTCCGCAGCTCGGTGATGAGCTTGTGGAAGTCGCGGAGCCCGGTGGACGCCTTGCCCTTGATGTCGGTGAGCTTGGCGACCTGGGCGGCCGCGTCCATGAGCGTCATCTCGCGGTCGGCGGCGACCGACTGGAGCTTGTCGAGCGACACCTTGCCGATGCCCCGCGGCGGCTCGTTGACGACCCGCAGGAAGCTGACCGTGTCGGCCGGGTTGGCGAGCAGCCGCAGGTACGCGAGGACGTCCTTGTTTTCCTTGCGATCGAAGAACGCGAGCCCCTTAACGATCTGGAACGGCACGCCGTGCTTGACGAACGCGCTTTCGAGGGTCCGGGTGAGGGCGTTGATCCGCAGGAAGATGGCGTGGTCGCGGAACTTGAACCGGCCCGCGGTCACCGCCTCCTTGATCCGCACCACGACCCCCTCGGCCTCGTCGAGCCCGTTGTCGAAGGTGACGACGCGGACCGGCTCGCCCTGCGGGTTGTCGGTGACGAGCGACTTCTTCTTGCGCTGCTTGTTGTGGTCGATGACCGTGCTGGCCGCGTGCAGGATCGTCTTCGTGCTGCGGTAGTTCTTGTTCAGCGTGATGACCCGCGCCGCCGGGAAGTCACGTTCAAAGTCCAAGATGTTCTTGATGTCCGAGCCGCGCCACTTGTAGATGCTCTGATCGGGGTCGCCGACCACGCACAGGTTCGGGTGGTCGATGGCGAGCCGCTTGGCGACCTGGTACTGGGCCGAGTTGGTGTCCTGGTACTCGTCGATGAGGACGTACCGGAACCGGGCGTCGAGTTCGGCCCGGAGTTCCTCGTTGTGCTTGAGCGCCATCGCGGGGAGGTACAGCAGGTCGTCGAAGTCCATCGCATTCGCGGCCCGGAGCCGCTTCTCGTACCCGCGGTATACCTTGGCGACGGTCTGGGCGAAGAAGTCGGTCGCGGTCTTCTCGTACTCGGGCGGGGTGACGAGCGCGTTCTTCGCCTTGCTGATCGCGCTGCCGATCCGCTCCGGGCTGAACTTCACGTTGTCGATGCCGGTCGCCTCGAGCGCCGCCTTCACCACCTTGTTGCGGTCGTCCATGTCGTAGATGGTGAAGTTGCGGTCGAACCCGAGCCGCTCGCCGTACTGCCGCAGGAGCCGCGCGCCGAGCGCGTGGAACGTGCTGACCATGACGCGGTTGCCCGGCACGAGCTGCTCGACGCGGCTCCGCATCTCGCCCGCGGCCTTGTTGGTGAAGGTGATGGCGAGGATGTTGCTCGGGCGGATGCCCTGCGAGAGCAGGTACGCGACGCGGCGGGTGATGACGCGGGTCTTGCCGCTCCCGGCCCCGGCGAGGATCAGCAGCGGCCCCTCGCCGTGCATCACGGCGGCCCGCTGGTCGTCGGTCAGGTCGGCCAGGAGGTCGCGGGCGGGGGGGTGAGACATGGCGGGTCCTTCCAGAGCGACAAATCCGAAAATCGGAGTCCGAAATCCGAACGAATCGAGAGACTAAACGGTGCGGCTCGGGACGCAGAGCAATTGTACCGGCCCCCCGGCAAAGCAACATCCGGGGTGCCCGGCCCGACCGTGCTTCGATTCAGATTTCGTGCTCCGTGCTTCGAATTTCGCGGGGGATGGGATGGAGATCGTCGGACTCGGAAGTCAGGTGATGGACTGCGCCCGGGTGCGGAAGCTCATCGACCAGCACGGCGAGGTGTTTCTGAAGCAGGTGTACACCGACCGCGAGGTACAGTTCTGCAACGGGAAGGCCCGCACGACCGAGCAGTTCACGGCGCTGTGGGCCGCGAAGGAGGCGGTGTTCCGGGCGCTGGGCACGACGTGGAAGCGCGGCACGAACTGGACCGACGTCGAGGTGCTGTGCGAGGCGGCCGGCGCGCCGCACGTCGTCGTGACCGGCCCGACGGCGGAACTCATGGCGGCCCGCGGGGTGACGCAGATCATGCTGACGACCGCGTTCTGCCGCGACTTCGCGACCGCCACCGGCATCGCCGTGCGGGTCACCCACCACACGCCCGCCGAGGACACGGCGATCGACGACTGAGAACAGGTCTGGTTGAATCGTGTGGGTCCGAGCCCGAGCGCCGAGCGAGGGTTCACGCTGACCCTCGCTCGGCGCTCGGGCTCGGACCAGACTGCCTCCCGCGAACCACGGTTCCGGATCAATCCGACCCGGTATGACCCCTCGCGACGGGCCGGAGAACGACCATGCTTCCGGTTTCCACCGTGCTTGGTTCCGGATCTGAGGCAGATTCATGTCGCGGCATAAATTCACCGCAAACATCATTCAAATTTCCACTTCTGATTGCAATGATATTCATTATTCCGGTCAAGTGTGGTTGATTCCGGACTTCAGGATGGTTCCGGAAGAGGGGTGTGCCTGTCGCCCGGAATCAATGAGAACGAGATCGCAGCACCACTCACACCGCCCCGGCCATCCGCAGGAGCACCACGACGGCCATCGCGACGAGGAGCGGCACGGCGACCCGCTTCGCGAGGGTGAACGGGTTGGTGCCGGTGAGGGTCGCGCACATGAGCGTCACGGCCGCGACCGGCGACATCGTGCGGCCCGCGGCGCTGCCGATTGAGACGAGCGCCCCCACGTCCACGGGGTTGATGTCGAGCGCGAGTGCGGGGAGGTGGAAGAAGCCGTACAGGCTCTGCGTGCTGGCCATCCCCGACCCGCTGATCGCCGCGAACGCCAGCGGCACGAACGCCGCGAGGGGTTGCATCAGGTTCGGCGAGTGGGCGATGACGTCGCCGAGCGCGTTCGCGAGCCCGGCCGACTCGATCGCCGTGCCGAAGCACGTCGCGATCACGATGAGGCTGACCACGTTCGCGAACCCGTACCCGGCCCCGTCGAAGAACTGCTTCACGCAGTCGCGCGCCTTGTTCGGCGTGACCGCGGCGGCGACGAGCACGCCGATGAGCATCGCCAGCCCGATGAGCCGCGAACTGTAGGACTTGATGTCTTCTTTGGGGCCGATCACCCACTCCTCCGGGATCTTGAGCAGCCGGTACTCCTCGGGCATCCCCGTGGCGAAGAGGAGGATCAGCGGCACGAGCGGCACCAGCGCCTTCAGCACGTTGATCGGCTCCTGCGCGCCCGCCACCGGTGGCGCAGGCGCGTCTGCGGGAAGGGCAGGGGCGGCGGCCGCGGCCTTCCGCTCCCACCACACGCTCATCGCCCAGAACACGACCATCGACACGGCGAACTGAACCGCGAGCGGCTTCGGGATGTACTTGTGCGTCTGCTCCGTGGTCGAGACGCCGGTCGCGGTGAACACCGTGAGCAGTTCCGGCGCGCCGGGGTTCAGGAGTTCCCCGCCGACCGACGAGCCGAGGAGCAGGCACGCGCCGATGGTCGGCATCGAGTAGTTGGCGGCCCGCATGAGCGGCACGATCACCGGCCCGATGCACACGGCCGTGCTCGTCTGGCTAATGACCGGGATGTTCACGAAGAACCCGACGAGCAGCACGCCCGGCACGAGCATCCACCGGACGTACCGCAGCGGCTTCACGAGGAGCAGCACGAGGTGCCGCTCGCACCCGGTGTGCCGCAGGACGTAGGCGAACCCCATCGCCGAGCAGATCGGCACCACGAACTTCTCGTTCGAGAACGTCGCGAGGAACGTGCGCAGCACCGCCGCGAGCGGGCGGTGGTGGCCGCCCGGCGGGGCGGCGATGCCGGCCCCCACGGCGATCAGGATGGCCGCGACGAGCAGCACGAGCCGAACGTCCCAGCCCTTCACGACCATCAGCACGGCGAGGGCGATGACCGCGAGTGCGGCGAACCCCGCGAATCCCATGGGAGCCTCGTTGACGGAATGTACGGGCCGCACGCGGCGTGGCGGTCGTGCCGAGTGGATCAATCTGACCGGGAGGAACTATTCTCCGACGAACTCACCCGGTTGGCCGAGAGTTTTCCGCCAACCGGGTTGATGTCAACCGGCGGGCGGCCGGTTTCTCGGGAATAGTGGAGGTGTCTGGTAAGGGGGACGAGCCGATGCCGAACGACGCGAAGCTGGGCATGCTGGTCGGGGTGGTGGGGGTGGTGTTCGTGGCGGTGATGTCCGCGAGGCCGGTGCCGCACGCGCCGGCCGCGGCGAACGTGCCGGCGCCCGTTCAGAAGTCCGCCGCGCACCGGGCCACCGACAAGCTCGTGGCCCCTGCGCCCCCGGACCGCCCGGTGGTGAACCTGCTCGCCGAGGCGAAGCCGACCCCGTCCCCGGAGCCGCACCTCGCCCCGGCCGTGCTGCCGACCGAACTCCCCTCGACGCCGGTGGTGCGGACCAGCCGCGAGCCCGTCGCCACGCCCACCGGCCGCTCCCGCACCGACCCCGATCTCGAGCCGTGAGCGCCCGGGGTGTACCTTGCATTCGGCTGGGGTGTCCGTAACCTGCCATGATCCCCAGTCCCGAGATGAGTCGAGCTATGGCCACCACAAGAGGCGAGTTGTTCGCAGGCGTCACCGTCGCAATCGTCACCCCGTTCCGCAACGGCGAGGTGGACTGGGACGACCTCGGGAAACTCGTGGAGTGGCACTGCGAGCAGGGGACCGACGCGCTCGCGCCGTGCGGCACCACCGGCGAGTCGCCCACGCTCACCCACGAGGAGAACGAGCGGGTCGTCGCGTTCGTGTGCGAGAAGGCCCGCGGCCGCACGAAGATCATGGCCGGCACCGGGTCGAACAGCACGTCCGAAGCGATCCGCATGACCAAGGCCGCCAAGAGGGCCGGCGCGACCGGCACGCTCCAGGTCGGCCCGTACTACAACAAGCCGTCGCAGGAGGGGTACTTCCGCCACTTCTCGGCCGTCGCCGAGGCGACCGACCTGCCGATCGTCGTGTACAACATCCCGGGCCGCACCGGGTCGAACATCGCCCCCGAGACGCTCGCAAAGATCGCCGAGAAGAACCCCACGGTCGTCGCGGTCAAGGAGGCGACCGGGTCGCTCGACCAGGCGAGTCAGACCATTGCGCTGTCGGACCTCACCATCCTCAGCGGCGACGACAGCCTGACGCTGCCGCTCATGAGCGTGGGCGGGAAGGGCGTGGTCTCGGTCGTCGGGAACATCGTCCCGCGGGACATGATGGCGCTGGTGCGGGCGTTCGCGGCGGGCAAGATCGAAGAGGCGCAGACCTGGCACCGCAAGCTGTTCCCGCTGTGCCGCGACATGCTGAGCGTCTCGACGAACCCGATCCCGCTCAAGGCCGCGATGAAGTTGCTGGGCCGCGGCACCGGCGAGATGCGGCTGCCGATGTACCCGCTCGACGCGGCCGGCGAGGCCCGCGTCCGGCAGACGCTCGTGAACTACGGGCTGCTGTGATCGGGAACGACGACCGGGGGCGTGAGCCCCCGGGGTCTACTGAAACATGAAACGCTCGGGGGCTCACGCCCCCCGCTCGCCTTACTTCGTCAGTTGCGGCTTGATGCCCTTGAGCGGTGCGCCGTTCTTGTCGGTCAGCCGCAGGCACCCCTTCCAGTCGCCGCTGCCGTTGCACACCTTCAGCACGATCAGATTCGTGCCCTTGTTCAGTGTGACGCCGCCGTAGACGTTCTGGTCCTTGCCCGCGGCCCGCGACTCCAGCACCTTGCCGAGTTCCTTGCCGTTCACCCACACCTTCGCGCCGTCGTCGCTGCCGATGCGGACCATCACGTCCTTCATCTCGGCGGGGGCCACGACGTAGGACACGCAGTACGCGGTCGCGTTGTCGGCGGCCCCGTTCACCATCGGGAAGTCGAGTAGGTACTCGTCGGTCTCCACCTTCTTCCAGGCGAGTTCCTTGTCGGCGACCTTCACCTTCTCGCCCTCCTTCGGCTCGACCTTTCCCTCGTTGGGGATGAGCACGGTGTCCACGGCCTTGTTCGAGTCGGCCCCCGGTGGGTGCGGGACGGGTGCGAGGACGAGCCAGTGCCGGATGAACCCCTCGCCGTCCATCGGCTTGCCGGTCGAGTCCTCGTACCCGGCGAGCATCGTGTTCAGGATCTTCGCCCGCTCGCGGAGCGCGTGCCGCAGCCGGTTGACGTGGTTCTTCAGGTCGCGGCCCTGGTTCGCGTCCACCGACGCGAGTACGGGCTGGATCCGCTTCTCGGCCTCGTCGAGTTTCTTGACCAGCTCCTCGGGCTTGTAGAGGTCCTTCATGATCTCGCGGAACCGGGCGATGTACCGCTTCTTGCCCTCGGGGGTGCTGACGACGGCCCGCGCGACGATCGCGTTGAACCCCGGCTGCAGGCCCCAGTTGAGGTCGCCGAACATCTGGTCCATGCCCGACGGGATGAACACCAGCTTGTCCCGGTCCGGGTCGTGGTAGATCCGGTAGTTGTTCGGCTTCATCGGGTACCCGTCCCAGTCGGCCGTGATGACCTCGACGACGCACATGCTGAGGAACTCGGGCAGGTCGAGCACCTTGTCCAGTGCGGCGAACCGCTTGGCCGCGTCGGGCTCGCGGCAGGCGTCGAGCAGCGCCTTCAAGTCCTTGCGGTCGGTCACGTCGCCCTTGCCCGAGATCAGGTCGAGCGGCTGGTCGATGTCGCGGAGGAACCCGCCGTCGTAGAAGTTGCCGTTGGCGTTCTTGAAGTGCCGGCGGAGGAAGTTCTTGTCGTACCCCTCCTTGAGGTAGTAGAACCCGAGCTTCCGGGTGTTGAGCGTGACGACGGCGTGGCTGATCCGGGCCGCCGGGACGCCGACCGCCTTGCAGATCTCGCCGCAGATCAGTTCCGACAGGTAGCTCGGGTCCTGGGCGGAGTTCGCGAGGTGGAACTTGTCGAGCCCGTGGAACGCCTGGTCGTCCACGAACTTGTCCATGTTCAGCGTGATGCCGGGGCGGTCGTCGAACCCGCGGAAGCTCCCGGCCGAGCCGCGGAGGTGGATCGCGACGTCGGCGTACGCCTTGTCGCCCTCCTTGAGCGTGGCCTTGACGTACTTCCGGGGCTCGCGGCGGAGCGCGTCGGCCTCCTTCTGCCCGACCGTGATGGCCAAGGAGGGGATCTTGCCCTCGGCGAAGAAGGCGTCGACCTCCTTCGCGCCCGGCTTCACCGGCGCTGGCTTCGCCGGCGGCTGGGCGAGGAGCCCGGCGGCGGCCGCGAACAGGCACGACGCGATCACGAAGCGGTGCATGTGCGAAACCCCGTGGACGGTGTGGAGCGTCAGTTCGCGGACGGGTCCTTCCACTCGACCCCCTGGACCCCCTCGATGCGCTTGAGTTCGAGGATGAGCGCGACGGGGGAGACTTCGGGCCGGAGGCGGGCGGAGTACGTCAGTTCGAGCGCGACGCCCTGCTTGGCGGTCCCGACCTCGGTGACGCGGTACATGGCGAGGTGCTTCAGCAGGGCCGGGGTGACCACCGACTCGGGGTCGGGGCACACGTTGAGCTTGATGACGAGCGTCGAGGCGGTCCCGCGGCCGCCCCCGCGGCTCCAGACGCTGAGCCCCCACGCGGTGACGCCGATGACCAGGGCGCTGGCCCACGCGAGGGTGATGAACGAGGACCCGATGGCCATTCCCGTGATGACCGCGAAGATCACGAACGCGGTGTCGCGGGTGTCGTCCACGATCGTGCGGAACCGGACGATCGACAGCACCCCGACGAGGCCGAACGCGCGGGCCAGGTTCTGGCCGATCACCAGCGTGACCATCGCGAGCAGGATCGTCAGCAGCACGAGGGTGGAGACGAGGGACGCCGTTTCGAGCCGGCCGCGGCGCTGCGTCAGGTAGTAGATCACGGCCACGACCACGCCGAAGAACGCGGCCGTTCCCAGGCACTCGAGCAACCGCTCCGGCGACGACGCCTCGGGGCGGTTCGGACCGACCTCACGGAACCAATCGTTCATCGACTGTGCCCACCCCTTGAAAGGTGCCTGGAGGTAAGACGAGTTGCGTCTCCGGATGGACGCACGGCAGCGGTCACTTCTTCACAAACGGAGCCCACAGGGCGCGGAACCCGGGTCGAACCGGGAACTGCGCCGAACGCGGTCCTCGGGCACGAACCGGCAGCGGTCGGGCGTGGGACGTCGTGGGGGCGGGAGCAGGGGTCCACGATCGCGGCTTCGATCCGTCGCGCAAGGCAGGGCGGGTGAGGGTGCCGGGCAGAACGGCACCACAAGAGCAGCATGACACGAATTATTCACAATATCTACCGCTGTCCACCCAATTCTCGCGGGACGTGATGACGGGCCGCCGGAGCGCCCGCTCGTGGGGGCGACCTTCCGCGCTGTTTGGCGCGTTCACCAACGGTCCCACACGCGAGTGTGGGGGCGGACCGGTGTGATGTGACAAACCCGAGGGGTGTCCGGCACTTCCCACCCACGGCGTACCGCCGCAGTTGTGGCGCTGCCCCCCACGAGCGAACGGGATCGTTGTAGCAGAAGAGATGCAGAAAATGCTGGCGGCGTAGGTGTCGGTGGGAAACGCAACGAGCCACGGGACACGCCCGTGGCTCGTTCCGGTAATTGCTCGGGTCACGCCTGGAAGTAGTGCTGCAACTTCTTGACGGCCTTGTACTTCTCGTCGCTGATCCGCTCCGGCGTGGTGCCGAGTTCGTCGGCGATCTCGGGGACGGTCCACCCGTCGGCGGTCAGGTCCAGGAGCCGGCGCTGGCGGGGGCTCAGCAACTCGGTCGACGCACGCGCGACGGCGTCGCGGTCGTCCTTGAGCGAGTTGGAGATCGGCCGCCGCTCGGGGACGTCGGGCGTCAGGTTGGTGAACTTCCGCGCCCGCTGGGTTCGCTTCTTGACCGCGTCGATGGCGCGGATGAACTCGCGGCGCTCGAGGCTCTCGTCGTCGACCAGCACCTGGCCCCACTTGTCGGCCTCGACCCGCTCCAGGAGGCGGACGAAGACCTCCTGGGTGCAGTCCTGCCAGCGGTCCGCCGGCAGGCGGGCGTTCCGCCAGCACGTCTGGCAGTACTTGCTGATGTCGGTGACGGCCTTGGCGCTCGGCGCGCCGCCGGCGGTGGTTGCAGTAGCGGCCGAGGCCTTGTTGGCCGAAGTCGTGGCCAGTGCCCCCAGCACGACCGCCACCATCACCTGGCGGGAAGCGGGGTTGGCAGGTAGGAACCGTCGCATCCTTGGGAATCCGTTGGGTAAGGAGCTGACCACTATTCTACGGACGGCGTCGTCCGCAAATCTCGCACGGCCGGCCGAAAAATTCTCAAGGTCGCCCGGGACCCGTCCGGTATGCTGTCACCCGGCCCGCCCCGACGCTCCAACAGGACGACCCGCATGACCCGCCGCCTCTCCCCGGTCCTGGTGTTATTCGCCGCAACGGCCGTCGCATTGGCCGCCGCCGACAAGAAGGCCGACCCGCAGCCGCCCAAGGGCGAGACCATCTCGTTCAGCTTCGAGAAAAGCAAGGTCTTTCCCGGAACCAGCCGCGGGGTGACCGTGTACGTCCCATCGCAGTACGACGGCAAGACCCCCGCGTGCGTCTACGTCAGCCAGGACGGGTTGCCCGGGTACGTCGGGCCGGCGTTCGAGAAGCTGATCGCCGACAAGGCCATGCCGGTGACCATCGCCATCGGCGTCACCCCGGGCGTGGTGAAGGCCGCCAATCAGGACGCGCTGCCGCGGTTCAACCGGAGCTACGAGTACGACGGGCTCGGCGGCGACTACGCCAGGTTCCTCGTCACCGAACTGCTCCCCGAGGTCGAGACGAGGGCGACGCAGTCCGGCCGCAAGGTCGTGCTGTCGCAGAGCGGCGTCGATCGGGCGATCGGCGGCGCGAGCAGCGGGGCGATCTGCGCGTTCACCGCGGCCTGGGAGCGGCCCGACGAGTTCAGCCGCGTGTTCAGCACCATCGGCACCTACGTCGGGCTCCGCGGCGGCGACGTGTACCCCACGCTGATCCGCAAGTTCGAGCCGAAGCCGATCCGCGTCTACCTCCAGGACGGCAGCAAGGACCTGAACATCTACGGCGGCGACTGGTGGATGGCGAACCAGACGATGCAGCGCGCACTGGTGTTCGCGGGCTACGAGGTGAAGCACTCCTGGAACGACGGCGGGCACAACGGCGGGCTGGCCGCGGAGGTGTTCCCCGAGGCGATGAAGTTCTTGTGGGAGGGGCACCCGAAGCCGGTGAGGGCGGGGCAGGGCAGCTCGCAGCTCAAGGAAATTCTCATCCCCGGCGAGGACTGGAAGCTGGTGGGCGAGGGGTACAAGTTCACCGAGGGACCGGCGACGAGCGCCAGGGGCGAGGTGTTCTTCAACGACGTCGGCAGCAGCAAGACGTTCAAGGTGGTGGACGGCAAGGCGGTCGAGTGGCTCGCCGACAGCAAGCGCGGCGACGGCCAGCGGTTCGGCCCGGACGGCAAGCTCTACGCCAACGCGGCCGCCGTCGGCAAGATCCTCGCCTGGGACGCCGAGGGCAAGTCGACCGAGTTCGCGAGCGGGTTCAAGGGCAACGACCTGGTCGTGCTGAACAACGGCGCGGTCTACGCCACCGACCCGTTCGAGGTGCCGAACAACAGCAAGGTGTACTACGTGTCACCGAAGGGCGAGGTGAGGGTGGTGGACACCGGGCTGAAGTTCGCCAACGGCATCACCGTGTCGCCGGACCAGACGCTCCTTTACGTCGCCGACAGCCGCTCGCACTGGGTCTACAGCTACCAGATTGCGGCCGACGGGTCGCTCGCGTACAAGCAGAAGTATTACCACCTTCACGTTCACGACAAGGACGACGACAGTGGGGCCGACGGCATGCGTGCCGACCGCGACGGCCGGCTATGGATCGCGACCAAGTCGGGGTTGCAGGTGTGCGACCAGGCCGGCCGGGTGAACTGCGTCATCCCGACGCCGAACGGGAAGGTGTCGAACCTGACCTTCGGCGGCCCGGACATGGACACCGTGTACGCGACCTGTGGCGACAAGGTGTTCAGCCGCAAGGTGAAGGTGAGGGGCGCGAACGCCTTCGAGCCGCCGTTCAAGCCGGCCCCGCCGCGGCTGTGACCGTTCGTGGGATCGTCGAGCCACGGAGCGTGTGCCCGTGGTTCTTGTGCGGTTGAGATGGCCCTTTGGAATCTTCCATGAAGCACGCTTTCCTGCTCGTCGCGGTGCTGGTTGTGGCCGGGTGCAAACCGCCGAACGGCGGGCCGGTCGCCGAGCCCACCGACTACACGGGGTCGCTCGCCGAGGCCCGAAAGGGGTTCGTCACGAGACTGGCCCGGCAGTCGAAGGCCAATGAGCCGGTGCCGACGCCGCCGGCGTGGGCGTACAAGAAGGTCGAGTACGATTCCCCCGTTGGGAAGCTCGCCGCCTACGTCACCCCGAACCCGAAGGATGGGTACAAGCGGCCGGCGATCATCTGGATCACCGGCGGCCACTGCAACACAATCGGGGACGTGTGGGAGGCCGCCCCGCCGAGCAGCGACGAGACCGCGGCCCAGTACCGCAAGGCCGGTCTTGTGATGATGTTCCCGTCCCTCCGCGGCGGGAACACCAACCCGGGGACGCAGGAGAACTTCTACGGCGAGGTGGACGACGTGCTCGCGGCGGCGGACTACCTCGCGAAGCAGGACCACGTCGATCCGAAGCGGATCTACCTCGGCGGGCACAGCACCGGAGGCACGCTCGCGATGCTGGTCGCGGAGTACTCCCCGCGGTTCCGGGCGGTGTTCTCGTTCGGGCCGGCGCACGACATTTCCGGCTACCCCGGGGAGTTCGTCCAGGCCGTCAACCTCTCGGACCGCAAGGAAGTGGACCTGCGGTCCCCCGGCAAGTGGCTGCACTCGATCCAGAGCCCGACCTTCGTGTTCGAGGGTGCGGGGGGGAACGTGCAGTCGCTCGAAACGATGGCGAGCACCTGCACCAACCCCAAGGGGCACTTCTTCACCGTGAAGGGCGCGAACCACTTCAACGTCCTCGCGCCGGTCAACGCGCTGATCGCGCAGAAGATCCTCAAGGACACCCCGGACGAGTGCAACATCGCGTTCACGGAGGCCGAGCTGCGTCAGGCGGTGGGGAAGTGACCGCTGCGGGCGGAACCATCGAACACCGCGGTTGCCGACTGGCCTACGACGTCCGGGGCGACGGCCCGGACGTGCTGTTCGTCCAGGGCGTCGGCGTCCACGGGCCGGGCTGGAGGCCGCAGCTCGACGCCTGTGCGGAACGCTACCGGTGCGTGTCGTTCGACAACCGCGGCATGGGCCGCAGCCAACCGCTCCCGGCTTCGCTGACCGTCGAGCAGATGGCAGACGACACGCTCGCGGTTCTCGACGCGGCGGGGGTCGGTTCGGCGCACGTCGTCGGGCACTCGCTCGGCGGGTTGGTCGCGCTCCAGTTGGCGCTGACCGCTCGCGACCGAGTGAAGAGCCTGGCGCTGCTCTGCACGTTCGCCGACGGGCGCGCGGCGGCGCCCCTCACGACCCGCATGTGCTGGCTCGGGACGCGCACCCGTGTCGGCTCGCGGCAGATGCGGAGGCGGGCGTTCGTGCGGCTCGTGATGCCGCCCGGTGGTGAATTTGACGCGGACGCGCTCGCGGCCGAACTCGCGCCGCTGTTCGGCCACGACCTTGGCGACCACCCGCCCGTGGTGGACCTCCAACTGAAGGCGATGCGGGCGTCGAGCGTCTCGGCGCGGCTCGGTGAACTGACCGGCGTACCGACGCTGGTGGTGAACGCGGCTCACGACCCGATCTCGCCGCCGCGGGTGAGTCGGGCGATTGCCGACGGGGTTCCCGGCTCGCGGTACGTCGAGTTCGCCGACGCCTCGCACGGCCTGCCGATCAGCCACGCGGCCGCGGTCAACGCGCTGCTCCTGGAGCACTTTGCTGCGGCAGCCGGCGGTCCCGGCTGAGGCGAACGCGTTCGCCATTTCCCTCCGGCCGACCGAATGTTAGAATCCGACAACTCGATGCGCCCGGAGACCACCATGGCGACCCCCTTCCCGGACGTGCTTCCGGAAACTGATACCGAGACGAAAACCCGCCGGCAGCCGCCGTACGCCGTTGTCCTGCACAACGACGACGTGAACGGCATGGAGTACGTCGTCAGCGTGCTCCGCAAGATCTTCGGGTACAGCGTCGAGAAGTGCGTCGAGCTGATGCTGGAGGCGCACGAGAAGGGTAAGGCCGCGGTGTGGGTCGGGGCGCTGGAGGTCGCGGAGCTGAAGGCCGACCAGGTCCGCTCGTGTGGTCCGGACCCGCAACAGAAGGCCAAGGGTGCCGCGACCCTCGGCGTCTCCGTTGAACCGGCCGCGTAGGGCACCGCCCGAGACGCGCCCCGGCCGCTGGACGCGCCGGGGCCATCCCACACCCCGCGCACGGACGCGCTCATGACGAACCTGTCCTTCTCCCGCCGCGTCCTCACGGCGCTCGCCGCGAACCCCGTTCGCCTGCGGGTCGCGTTCCTCGCCCTGCTCGCGCTCGCCCTGGCGTTCGCGAGTGTGAAGTACGCCGCGAAGGTCTCGAAGCCGGCCGACACCGGGGAGCAGTCCCGTTCCGCGTTCCTGCGGTGGCGATCGATGATCCGCGACGTGTTCACCGGCACCAACATCTACGTCGGTAAGAACGAGTACCCGAACCCGCCGGTCATGGCGCTCGTGCTGCGGCCGTTCGCCGAACTGCCGCCCGTGGTCGGCGCGATGGGCTGGTTCTACGCGAAGGTGCTGATGGCGGTCCTCGCGGCCGTGTGGACGTTCCGCCTCGTGAGCCCGCGGCCCGGCGCACCCGGGCCGGGTCAGGTGCCTGACGGCGCGAAGGCGGCCGCGGTCCTGCTCGCGCTGCCGGCCGTCATGGGCGACCTCACGCACAACAACGTCAACATCTTCATACTGTTCCTCGTGACCGGGTGCCTGGAACTGTACCGCACCGGCCGCGACGTGTCCGCGGGCGTGGTCCTGTCGCTGGCCGTCGCGTGCAAGGTCATGCCGGTGATGCTCCTCGCGTTCTTCGTGTGGAAGCGCGCCGGCCGCGTGGTCGGTGGGTGCGCCGCGGGGCTGGTCCTGTGGCTGGTCGTCGCGCCCGGGTGCGTGTTCGGGTTCGACCGCAACGCGGAACTGCTCACCGACTGGTACCGCCTGATGGTCGAGCGGCCCGTGCTGAAGGGCGAGGTCACGAGCGAGCACCCGAACCAGTCGATCGTCGGGTTCGTCTACCGGCTCGGGACGCACAGCCCGTCGTTCGTCGACTACGCCCAGACCCCCGAGGGGGACGTCCCGGTTCCCGCGGCCTACCACAACCTCGTCGACATCGGCCGGCCGGCGGCGTGGGCCGTGGTCAGGCTCGCCACGCTCGGATTCGCCGTGGCGATCATGTTCCTGTGCCGCACCCCGCGGGCCGAGCGCCAGGGGTGGCGGTTCGCGGCCGAGTGCGGGCTGATCGTCATGGCGATGCTCCTCCTCAGCGAGCGGACGTGGAAGCACCACGCGGTGGTCCTCCTGATTCCGGCGGCCGCGCTCGCGGTCGCGACCGCCGCCGGCCTCCCGGCCGGTGTGCCGCGGTTCGTCGTCGGGACTCTGGTGGCCGCCGGATTGCTGATGACGGTCCCGGGGGTGTTCGGAACCCGGGCCGGCGATCTCGCGCTGGTGTACGGCACCCACACGATTGCGTTCGTCCTCCTGACGGCGGCCACGGCCGCGGTCCTGGTGTGCGGGTTGCAGCAGCGGGACCGTTCGGGCGGGGCAATGCCGGGTGAGATTTCGACGTGATCGGGTCGGAACGGGCACGGGGGCTGGGTATACTGGGTGGTTAACGGCGACCGCCCCGCCCGGCCCGAGGAGTGCCATGCCGGCCACCACCTGCCTCCCCGCGCTGTGCCGCCAATTCCGCCGCGCCGCGCTGGTCGTGCCGGTGCTGCTGCTCGCGCTCTTCGGCCCGACCGCACGCGGCCTCCAGCCCGAGCCGAAGAAGACCGCCGACCCGAAGACCAAGGACTCGCCCGTCGTCCGCCTCCCCGACGGCACCTACCTCTGGGTCGGGAACTCGACCGATAGTGCCGGCGAGCGCGTCAGCCTCACCCCACAGGAGCTCCAGAAGCTCCTCAACGAACTCGACCAGATGCGGAAGCAACTCGCGGCCCGCAAGCCGGCCCCGCCGAGCGGGTGCGCCGTCCGCGGCCGGGTCGAGAAGCGCGGCGAGCAACTCGTCGCCGCACTCAAGCTCACCTGCACGTTCCGCACCACCGCCCCGCAGACGGCCGTGGCGCTCGGGGGCCGCCGGGGGTTCCTCGTCGCCGCCGCGCTCGACGGGAACAAGCTCCCGGTCCTCGATACCAACGAGGACGGGTTCGCCCTCATGGTCGAGGCGGCCGGCGACCACTCCCTCGTACTGGACCTGGAAGCCCCCGTGACCTCCCGCGGGGCGAAGCCCGAACTCGGGTTCGAAATCGGCCTGCCGCGGGCCGCGATCACGACGCTCCTGTTCGACCCGCCCGGCCAGGACGTCAAGCGCGTCAACCTGACCACGAAGACCGTGGACCCGGCCCAGCCGACCCGGCCCCCCGAGACGCGCCGGACCCCGGCCCTGGAGCTGAAGCAACTCGCTCCGCGCCCCGGCCACGAGGCCGGCTACCCGCTCGGGTCGGTCGACGCGGTCGAGGTGACCTGGGACCCGCCCGCGGCCGCGGCGCAGCCGGCCGATCAGGTCCAGTCGGCGGACCTCGACGTCGCCGTCCTGCTGACCGAGCCGTTCGTTGAGACGACCGCCAAGGTGCGGTTCCGCGGCCCGGCCCGGGAGTGGAAACTGGTCGCCCCGGCGACCGCCGACCTGAGCGTGGACCACGCGGGCGGCCCCGACACCGGGCCGACCCAGCCGGCGACCGTGTCCCGGCCCGGCGACCCGAACAAGCCGGTCTGGAAGATCGAGTTCCCGGCCGGCTCCCCGGCGGCCGACTGGACCGTCACCGTCGTCACCCGCCAGCCCCGCCCGAAGCCCGAGGACCCCCAGCACCGCGGGCCGTACCCCGTCGGCCCGTTCACGACCCTCGACGTCCTCCGCCAGACGGGCACGGTCAAGGTGACGGCCGCGGCCAACACGCACCTCACGTTCAAGCACGGCCCCGACCTCCGCAAGGCCGAGCCGCCCGGACCGGCCGAGGAGGAGGTGACGACCGCGTTCTTCCGCCTGGTCACCGGGCCGACCGGATCGACCGCCTCGAACGCGCCGCTGTTCACCCTTGAGGCCCGGCCCCAGGTGGGGGCGGTGAAGGTCAAGCCGACGTACCGCCTGACCCTGACCGACGCCGGGTGGCGGGTCCGGGCCGAGGTCCGGGTGTTCCCGATCCGCACCCAGGTCGAGTCCGTCCTCGTCGAGGTCCCGGTGAGCTGGCGGGGGCTGGAGGCGTCCCCGCCCGAACTGGTCGAGGGCGTCCAGCAGGTCCCGCCCCACGACGGCTTCTGGGCGGCGTCCGCGGCGCAGTCCGTCGGCGGCCGCCGCGTGCCGGTCGTCGTCCGCCTCGCCACCGCGCACAAGCAGCCGTTCGACCTCGTCCTCTCGGGGACGGTGCCCGTCGAGCCGGGCGACGCGGCCGGGACCGTCGCGCTGCCGCGGTTCCCCGAGGCGACCGAGGCCTCGGCGGCGCTGACCGCGACCGTCCCCGACGGGTTCGAACTCCGCGGCGAGACCCGCGATTGGGACGGCGAGTACGCCGCGTGGGGGACGCCGCTCCCGGCGGTCGCGGACCCGAGCGGGAAGGGCTCGCGGGCCGTCACGAGCGTGAGCGGGCGGGCCGAGTCGGGGGTCGCCCGCGTGACCCTCGGCTGGAGCCCGCACCACCCCGACCTCGCCGCCGAGGTCCGGGCCGACGTCACCCTCGGCGAGCGGCAACTCGTCATCGTCCAGCAGATCAAGCTCCGGTCCTCGACCGGGCTCCCGCGGCGGCTCCGGTTCCGCGGGCCGACCGCCCCGGCCGCGATGAAGACGGTCCCCGCTCTCGACCCCGTCGGGGCCGGGGAGTGGGTGTTCACGACGCCCCCGGACGCGACGGAGTTGACCGTCACAGCCACGTACGCGACGGCCCTGCCGCGGCAGTCGCCGGGTGAGAACGGCGCGACCCGGGTGCCGGTCGCGCTCCTCTGGCCGGTGGGCGCGACCCGGACCGAGGCGACGGCCCGCGTCTGGGCGGACCTCGACACGAGCCGGGCGGTCTCCAGCGCCTCTCCGGGGTGGCGCGAGCTGGCGGTCGAGCCCGCCCCGGACCGCGACGCGCTCCCCGTGCTCACGCTGTCGGCCGTCGCGGCCGAACCGCTGACCCTGGAGACGCAGCCCGTTGCCGACACCGGTGCGGTCGCCGGGTGGGCCGAGCGGGGGCTCGTTCAGGCCTGGGGGGGCGACGACGGGACGGTGAGCTACCGCGCCCGCTACCTCCTCCGCCGCTGGTTGCGGCCCAGCGTCGAGGTCCGGCTCCCGAGCCCGCTCGCCGGTCCGAACCCCGAGTTCTTTCGGGACGGTCAGCGGTTGGACGCGGCCGCCCTGACCGGCACGGACGACGAGCGGGCGTTCCGCGTCCCGCTCCCGGCCGCGCGCCCGGGTGCGACGACCACCATCGAGGTCCGGTACCAGCTCCCGGTGTCCCGCGGGCCGGCCGGAGAGCTGGTCTACCACCCGCCGACCCTCCCCGGGGTCGCGTTCGTCGGTCCGGTGCAGTGGCAGGCGGTGGTCGCGCACGGCCACGCGCCGCTGGTCGCCGCGGGGGCCAGCACCGAGTTCCGCTGGCGGCCCCGGCCCACCGGCGTCGCCCCGTGCGCGCCGGGTTCGGCCGAGGCGCTCGAAGCGTGGTTCCGCACCGGGGACGACGCGGCCGACGCCTCGGACGCGCCGGGGGAGGTGTTCGTCGCGCGGCAGGTCGCGCCCGGTCCCGTTCGCGTGTACCAGGTGCCCCACACCGGCCTGGTGATCGTATGCTCGGCGGCCGCGTTCATCCTGGCCCTCGTACTCTGGCGGCTGCCCGGCGCGGTCTTCGGCGTGGGGGTCGCCGCCGCGAGCGCCGCCGCCGTGGGCGCGGCCGGGTACAACCCGCACCCCGCCGCGCCGGTCGCGGGGGCGTGTCAGCCGGGCGGGGCAGCCGCGGCCGGGGTGGGCGGCGCCGGGGGGCGGGCCCGCGGGGGGGGGGGGGGCGGCCCCCGCGGCGGCGGCCCGTTGGCTGCACCGCCGCAGGTTGGCGCGCATGCCGGGGTTCTCCAGAACCTCGCCCGAGCCGTCCGCGCACCGGGTCGTTCTCCCGTCGTCGGCCCGGAACCGCCCGAACCCGGACGGAACGGCCAGTTTCGACCCCGCACCCCCGATCAAGGGGTAACCCGATGCCGCGCTGGTTGCTGATCCTGGCGGCTGTCGGGGCCGCGGCCGCGGCTGGCGGGGCCGCGGGCGACTCGCCCGGCGTCCGCCCGTCGGGCCAGGTCGTGGCCGGTCCCGCGGCCGTTCTCCACCCCGACGCACTGCCGGTCGAGGACCCGTTCCCCATCCGCCGCGTGCGGGCCACGGAGCAGCAACTCGCCGAGGCCCAGAAGCAACTCGAAGCCGGGCCGGTGGTCCGCCTCCCCCGCGGCGAGTTCGACGCGCGGGTCCGATCGGCCGGCCGCGCCGCGGCCGATGCGAAGCTCGCCCCGCGGATCGCCGACGCCCGCTACCGGGCGGCCGTGGTCGAGGGGGACCTCGTCGGCACGGCCGAAATGGAGATCGTCCACGCCGGGGCCGCGCCGCGGTTCTTCCCGCTCGACCCGCTCCGGCTCGCGCTCGGGCCGGCGACGTGGGGCGACGGGCGCGAGGCCGTGGTCGCGATCCCGCCCGGGGGCACCGTGCCCGCCGTGTGGCTCGACCGCCCCGGGCGGCACACCCTCAAGTTCGGGTGGTCCGTGGTGGGGATCGCAGAACCCGGCGAGCGGCGGTTCGAGTTCCGGGTGCCGACCGCCCCGACGGCCCTGCTGGTTCTGGACCTCCCCGCCGGTCAGGTGCCAGCGGTCCCCGCCGCCGAGGTGCTCCTCACCGGCCCGTTCCCGACGGGGGGGAACCCGCCGCGGGCCGAGTGGCGGGTCCGCTTCGGCGGCCGCTCGCGCCTCGACGTCGCGGTCCGCCCCGCGGGCCACTCGGGGGTCCCCGCGGCCGCGACCCTGATCGCCCGGTACGACGCCGCCCCCGGGCAACTCGCTTGCTCGTTCGAGTACGACCTCCGCCCCGCCACCGGCACCGTCGGCGAGTGGCTGTTCACGGTCGACCCGGGGCTGCGGATCGCGGACGTGGTGATGAACAACCGCGCCGGCTGGACGGTGGACCCGGCCCCGGCCCCGAACGCGCCGCGCAAGCTCCGCGTCGCCCTCCGCCAGCCCGGTGCGGGCGGAAAGGTCGTGGTCACCGCGGTCGCGCCGTTCCCCGATCCCCAGAGGCCGGGCGACGCGCCGCTCCCCGTCGTTCGCCCGGTCGGTGCCGTTCTGGACGACGAAACCGTCGAGGTCCGCGTCCACCCGGGTCTGAGTGTCGCGAACTGGAGCCCCGGGGACTACCGGCCCGTCGATTCCCAAACCCTGTCCGATCAGACCCGCAGCGTGACCCTCACGGGGACGCTCCTGCCGTCCGGAACCGACCGGCAGTTCCGGAAGCCGCCCCTGCTCGCGACCGCGGCCGCCGAGCACAACTTCACGACCACCGAGGACCTGGCGTGGCGGTTCGACGCGACCCGGTCCGCCGCCGCGCTCCGGGTCGCGCTCAAGGTGCGGCGGGGGCCGATGTTCTCCTTCGCCCTTCGGGTGCCCCCGGGGTACTCGCTCGCACGGGTGGCCACGGTGCCCGATGAACTGATCTCGTACTCACAGTTCGCGAACGGGAAGGTCTCGGTCGAGTTCGCCCGGCCGTTGACGACCGGCCAGTCGGCCGAACTGGTCTTCGAGTTCCGCGGGCCGGACCTGCCGCCCGGCCGGCACCGGCTCTCGTTCCCGGTGTTCACCCCGGTGGCCGCTCGGGAGCGGAACGGGGTGGTCGCGGTGTACCCCGGGTCGGTGTGGGCGGCCGACGCCTGGGCCGGGACCGGGACGTCGCGGGTGGGGTGGCTCGACCCGTTCGCGCCGCCCGCCCCCGAAGGGGCGGCCGCCGCCTTCCGGTACGCGGGGGGCGACCCGGAGGGGGGCGTGGAGTTGGCCCCGGCGAAGCCCGAGTTCGTCGTCACCTCGGTGACGCCGACGGACCTCCCGGACGGCGAGGCGTTCACCATCGAGGTGCGCACCGGGGCGCTTCCCGTTGTTCTGGCCGCGAGCCCGAGCGGCGGGCCGGAGCGGAGTTGGCGCGTCCTCAGTGGGGGGAACGCGGTGGCCGCCGCGACGCGGCTCGCGCTGGGGCCGCTTCTGGCGACCGCGCTCCGCCGGCCGTCCCCGTGGCCGGTGGACTTGTGGGTGGTCGCGCTGGCCCGGCCCGCTGCGGGTGCGTTCACCCTTGCAACGGGGCCCGTTGCCCCGGACGGTCGAACCGAGGCGACGCGACGGCTTAACATTCTGGGCGCGAGCGCCATCTCCGCGGGGGCCCGGCCGACCCCGAAGCCCGAGCGGGCGACCGGATCGCAAACCTGGGGGTTCCGCGACCTCTACCTGCTGACCGCGGTCCGCTCCCCGTCCGACGTCGTCGGCGTGTTCGGCGGCTCGGCGACGTCCGTCGGCGGGGCGAAACTGCCCGTCACGCTGCCGCCCGGTGCGGAGGTCCTGTCCGTGGCGGTGGAGGGGAAGTGGGCGGCCCCCGGTTCGGTGCCGGTCACCGCCGGGGGCGTTCTGGAACTTCCCGTGCCCGCTCGATCCACGGCGAGGTTCGAGGTCCGGTACCGCCTCCCTCCCGACGCGGGCTTCCCGGTTGCTCTCGTCCGCAGCCCCGAGCCGGGCCTGCCGGTCCCCGTCGAGGTCGTCCGGTGGTGGGCGTTCGGCCCAACGGTCCTCGCCGGCTGGCCGGTGCTCCCGTGGGACCGCGGCTCCGCGGCCGACCTCCCCGCCCTTCTCGGGGGCCTGCCCCTCGGTGGCCCGGGCGCACTGGTGTCGCGGGCGAACTTCGCCGAGGTCCGCGTCGCCCCGGCGGGAACGGCGTCCGCCGCCGGCGGGGGCATCGCCGCGGTGCTCCTTGCACTCGGCTGGGCGGCCGGCCGGCGGCGGCACCCGTTCTGTGGCCTGCTCCTCGTGACTGGGCTGTTCGCCCTCGCGGCCGCCGGGCACCTCGGGCCGCCCTGGTGGCAGCGGGCCGCGTTCGCCCCGCTCGTCGTCGGGCTCGCGGTCGCCGGCGGGGTGGTCGTCGTCCGCGGGCACCGCAAGAGCGTCGCCGCGGTCGGCGTCGTTCTGGCCGGGTGGGCAGCCCTCGAGACGCGGATTGCGGCCCAACAACCCGCGACAACGACCGTGATTCTCGTGTCGCCGGACCGGGAGGGCCGGGAAACGGTCGCCGTTCCGAAGGCGGTTCTGGACCGGTTGGCCGCGATCCGCCCGGCCGCGCCCGGTGTGGTGCTAACGACCGCCGAGTACACCGCCACGGCGGACGACACCTCGGCACGGGTCGTCGCGAAGTTCACCGCCCACGCGCTGGCCGGGGCCGACCCGGTCGCGAGTCTCCCCCTCCCGGATGCGCGGCTGGAGCGGGTCACGGTCAACGGGGCGAACGCGTTCCCGGCCACGCCCCGCCCGGGGGTGTACGCGGTTCCGCTGCCGGGACCGGGCCGCCACGAGATCGAGGTCCGGTTCACCGTGGCCATCGGCGGTGCTGGCCCCGAGCGCGAGGTCCGGTTCGGCGTCCCCGAGGTGCCCGCGACGCGGTTGGTCGCGGACCTGCCGGGCGGCGCGCGCCAGGCGCAGGCCGTTGGGCGGATCGGGCGACAAGTTGTGGCCCCCGGCGGCCGCGTCCGGCTCGAAGCGGACCTCGGGCCGGTCAAGCAGTTCCACGCCCGCTGGCGGGACGGGGCGGGCGGGGCGGCGACGATCAAGGTTCGCGAGGCGTGCATCTGGGACGTCTCCGAGGACGGGGCCGAACTGACGGCGTGCTACGTTGTGCGGGTCGAACAAGGGACCGTGACGTCCGTGCGGTTCGAGGTCCCCGCGGAACTCGAGCCCCTGGGGCTCGCCGTCCGGTCCCTCGACCCGGGCGGGACCGCGGCGCTGCGGGACTGGTCGCTGGCCCCGGAGCAGGGCGGGTTCCGGCCGCTCAAGCTCGACCTCCAGGACGCGACCGGCGGCCGCATCCTCGTGGTGCTGACGCTCGCCCCGCAGAAGGCCGTCACGCGGCAGCCGCTCCTGCGGTTCCCGAAGGTGGTCCTCCCCGGTGGGGCCGCACCGCTCCCCGACGCGGCGTACGGGCTGCGGGTGAAGGGCGTCGCCATCGAGGAACTCGGCCGCGCCGGAGTCATCGACTTCTCCCCGGACGCCTTGACGAAGGAGTTCGCCGGGGTGGTGGAACTCCGGCTCGACCCGAACGCCCCGGTCCGCGTGTTCCGGCCGACGGTCCGCGGCGGGGCGGAGCTCCGCCCGACCCTTCGCGTGGTTAGCGACCCGCCGGGGCTCACGCTCGATACCCTCTGGCACCTCGGCCCGAAGCGGGCGGTGGCGACCGGAACCGTGAAGTGGGTCGGGACCGCGCCGCAGGCACTCATCGAGCTCGGCCTGGAGGGGGTGACGGTCACCGAGGTCCGCGGGGCCGAGGTCGCCGGCTGGGCACAGCCCGACGGCCGGTTGCAGGTGTGGCTCCAGCGGGCCGTGAAGGAGGGCGAGGTGAGCTGGACGGGTGCGGTCGCCTCGCCGCAGTTGCCGTTCGAGGCGAAGACGCCCCGCGTCACGAGCGCCGGCCGGCTGGTGAGCGACGCCGTGCGGGTCCTGCCGGCCGACGGGTTCGGGCTGGTGGTGGAGCGCGACCGCGGGTGGACGCCCGGCCCCGCGGCGGGCCACCAGTTGAGTTACCGGACCGCCTCGGCGTCGTTCCCGCCGGTCCGCGTCGCCCTCGACCCGGCCCGCGGGGCGCTCGCCCCGGCCGACCTCGGGTGGCTCGCGCCGTCGCCGCGGGCGAGTGTTGCGGCCGACCTGAGGCCCCCCGCGGACCCGCGACCGGAGACCGTTCCAGCCGCGCCGGGCGGCGGTCCCCAGCCGCCGCCGGCGAGCGAGACGGCGGCCCGGTGGCTGCTGCCGCTGTCACTCGCCGTCGGCTGGGCGTCCGCGTTCGGGCTGCTGCTCCTGATGGCGGCCTGCTTCCAGCGGGCGACGTGGCCGGAGCAACTCGGGCTCGTCGCCGGGTTCCTCGGGCTCGCCGTCGGGGTGGGCTGGTGGGTCGGCGTACCGGTGTGGTGCGGCGCCCGGGTCGTGTGGCTCGTGGAGGCCGTCGCCCGCGGCCTCCGCACCCGGTAGCCTACCGCGAGAACAGCACCGCGCCCGGGCCGAGGACCATCTCCAGTTCCTCGACCTTGAGCGCCCCGGGGTTCACCCGGAACTCCTCGTTCAGCTTGAGCTGCACCTGCTTCCCGTTCCCGTCGCGGACACTCAGGTACACCGGGCACGTCCCGCGGTACCGCTTCAGCACCAGCGAGACGGCGTCGAGCTTCCGCAGGCTCCCCTCGTCGTCGGTGTACGGGAGCTTGATGAGCATGCTCTTGGTGAACTCGGCGCGGGCCTCGTCGATGGTGAGCACCTTCTTCACCTGGAAGTCGGGCTCGGCCCGCTCCGGGGCCCACCTGAGGGTGCCCTCGAACAGGTGGACCGCGTCGGCCGTCACCATCGCCTGGAACCGGGCGTACTCGTCGGACCACATGATGCACCGCACCGACCCGGTGAAGTCCTCGATGCGGAACGTCGCGTACTTCCGCCCGGTGTTGCGGCCCTTGTTCGCGGTGCGGACCTCCAGGTTCGCGATCATCCCCCCCGCGCGGCCCTCGGTCCCGTCCTTGGCCTTCGCGAGGTCGCCGGCGTCGTGCGTGCGGAACCGGCGGAGCTGCTCGTCGAACTGCGCCAGCGGGTGGCTCGACATGTAGAAGTCGAGCGCCTCCTTCTCGAACTTGAGCTTCTCCCGCTCGGGCCACTCGTCGAGCTCGGGCAGCCCGTGCCCCGGCCCGCGGTCCCCGGCCCCGCCGCCGGCGTCGTCGCCCGCCTCGAACAGGTCGAGGAAGCTCTTCTGCCCGCGGCGGCGGTCCGAGGCCCGCTCGTCGGCCGCCTGGAACGCCTTGGCGACCGCGTTGAAGTGCGCCGACCGCTTCCCGAACGGGTCGAACGCCCCGGCCATCACCATCCGCTCGACCGCCGACTTCTGGACGATCCGCCGGTCGATCCGCTCGCTGAAGTCGAAGAAGTCCTTGAACTTCCCGCCCTCGTCCCGGGCGCGGACGATCTCCTCGGCGGCGCTGCGGCCCAGCCCCTTGATCGCGGTGAGCCCGAACAGGATGCGGTTGTTGTGGACGTCGAAGTCGGCCCGGCCCCGGTTCACGTCCGGGGGCAGCACCTCGATCCCGAGCTTGCGGGCGTCGGCGATGTGGTCGACCAGCATGTCCCGCTTGTTCCCGTCGTCGATCTCCGACGACAGCAGCGCGGCCATGTACTCGGCCGTGTAGTGCGTCTTCAGGTAGGCTGTCTGGTACCCGATTTGCGCGTAAGCCGCGGTGTGTGACTTGTTGAACCCGTAGCCCCCGAACTTTACGATCAGTTCGAAGATCTCGGCGGCCTTTTCCTCGGCCATGCCCTTGTCCTTCGCCCCGACGACGAAGTCGGCCTTGCGGGCGTTGATGATCTCGAAGTTCTTCTTGCTGATCGCCTTGATGCACGCGTACGCCTTGGCCAGCTCGATCCCGCCGAGCCGGTTCAGGATCCGCATCACCTGTTCCTGGTACACCATCACCCCGTACGTCTCGCTCAGCACGTCCTCCATCACCGGGTGCGGGTACACCGGCTTGCGGCGGCCGTGCTTGCACTCGATGTACTCGTCCACCATGCCGCCCTCGAGCGGCCCCGGGCGGTACAGCGCGAGCACCGCGATCAGGTCGCGGATGTTGTCCGGCTTCATCCGCTTGAGCAGCTCGCGGATGCCCTCCGACTCCAACTGGAACACGCCCTTCGCGTCGCCCCGCTGGAGCAGCTTGTACGTGTCCGGGTCGGTGAGCGGGAACTTCATGGGGTCGACGTCGAGCCCGCGCGTCTTCTTGATGAGCCGGACGCAGTTGTCGAGGACCGTGAGGTTCCGCAACCCCAGGAAGTCCATCTTGAGCATCCCGACCTTCTCGATGATGCCCATTTCCCACTGCGTGGTGACGGCGATCGTCCCCTTCCCGTTGTCGCCGTCGTCCCCGTCGGTCTTCCGCACGATCCGCTGCACCGGCACGTAGTCGGTGATCGGTCCATTCGCGATCACCACGCCCGCAGCGTGCGTCCCGACGTTGCGGTTCATCCCCTCCAGCTTCAGCGCGATGTCCACCATCTGGCGGACCTGCGGGTCCGCGTCGTACTCGCGGCGGAAGTCCGGCGACGCCATCGCCTCGGCCAGGTCGGCCGCGATCGCCCCCTTCATGGGGACGAGCTTGCACATCGCGTTCACCCGGTCCAGCGGCACGTCGAGCGCGCGGCCCACGTCCTTCATCGCGTTCTTCGCCGCGAGCGTCCCGAACGTGCCGATCTGGGCCACCGACTCGACCCCGTACTTCCGCTTCACGTAGTCGATCACCAGTTCCCGCCGGTCCTGGCAGAAGTCGATGTCGATGTCGGGCGCCTCCGACCGGTTCGGGTCGAGGAACCGCTCGAACAGCAGGTCGTACTCCAGCGGGCACACGTGGCTCAGGTACAGGACGTAGGACACGATCGCGCCGCAGCCGGACCCGCGGGCCGTGGACGGGATGCCGCTCTCGCGCGCGAACCGCACGAAGTCCCACACGATCAGGAAGTAGCTCGCGAACCCCATCTTGTTGATGGTGGCCAGCTCGTGCTCCAGGCGCTTCCTCACCGCCTCGCTCGGGTCGGCCCCGTACCGGTCCCGGACCCCCGCCTCGCACAGCTCGCGGAGGAACTCCTCGGGGGTGCGGCCCGGGGGCGGGGCGAACACCGGGAAGTGCCGCTTCTTGAAGTCGAGCTGGATGTCGATCTTGTCCGCGATCTCCTGGCTCCGGGCCACCGCGTCCTGGTGGTTCGGGAACAGGTTGTACATGTCGTCCGGGCTGCGGACGAAGTACGGGTTGGGCATCTTCTCTTCGGGGTACAGCCGCTTCCGCGGGTCGTGCTTCCGCCGGGTGTTGATGCAGAACAGCACGTCGTGCGCGAGCGCGTCGGTCGCGTTCAGGTAGTGGGCGTCGGCCGTCGCCACGAGCGGCACCCCGAGCTTGTTCGCGATGTCCGTCGCCACCGGCGTGCACTGGTCCTGCAGCGAGATCCCGTTGTTCTGGAGCTCGATGTAGTAGTCCTCGCCGAACTGCTTGCTGAACCACCGGGCCGTCTTCTCGGCCTCCGGGATCTGGTCCTTGATGATGTGCTGGTTGAACTCGCCCGCCAGGCACCCGCTCAGGCAGATGAGCCCCTCCTTGTGCGCCTCCAGGATCTCCCGGTCGATCCGCGGGTGGTAGTAGAACCCCTCCAGGAACGCGATGCTCGACAGCTTCACGAGGTTCTTGTACCCCGTGACGTTCTTCGCAAGCAGCGTGAGGTGGCTGTACGCCTTGTCGTGGTTCGCCGCCTTGCGGTCCGTGCGGCTCCCCGGCGCGAGGTACGCCTCGTACCCGATGATCGGCTTGATCCCGCCCTTGTTGCACTCGTTGTAGAACTCGATCGCGCCGTACAGGTTCCCGTGGTCCGTGATCGCGCAGGCCGTCATCCCCAGCTTCTTCGTCTGCGCGACGAGGGGCGGGATCCGGTTGAAGCCGTCGAGCAGGCTGTAGTGGGTGTGCAGGTGGAGGTGGCAGAAACACTTCGCCATGAGGGCCGTCCGGTCGGTGAACAGGCGGATAAGTGCGACTGTCATGGGTTATACCGGAACGGGCTGGGGCGCGGAAGCCGAACTCGGCGTCCGCGGGGGCGGCGGCCGGCGCGTTGTGACCGCTGGTCGGGGCGGTCGGGTCGTGCGGGGTGCGCGGCACGCCGGTGCCGGTCGCGTCGGGACCGTCGGCGTCGGGCGGCGGCGGGTTCTTGAGCTTGTGGCGCTTGAGCATGTCGGAGTGTGCCCGGGCGAAGCCGCGGTCGAAGTCGGGGAGGCACGCGGCGTCGATCTTCGCGTGGCGTGCGCGCTCCTCGGGGGTCATCGCGCACTGGAACAGTACCTCCTCGGCGTCCTCGGGCCGCAGCCCTTCGAGGCGCGGGTCCACGCGCGGCGGCCGGTCCTTCACCGGGCGGCGGTGCCGGATTCGCGTCATGCACACCCGCGAGAGCGTCTCGGCGGCGCGGCGCGCGGCCCTCACGTCGTCGCCGCGGAGCCGCTTGCGGAGGAACCGCATGGACTCGGCCGCGGCGTCGGCGATGACCTCGCGCCGCGCGCGGGCCGCGGCGCGCTGGTAGGTCGGGTTGAACCGGCACAGCGCCTTAAGTTCGTCGGCGTCCACGTCGAGCGCGGCGGCGACGGCGGCCCACGTCGAGCCCTCGGCGCGGAGATCCGCGGCGCGGGACAGCACGGCCTCCACGTCGAGGGTGAGAGCGGGCATGACGGCACCCGGGGGAAGGGGGGGAAGATCGGAGGTCGGACCCGTGACCCAGGGTTGGCACCCGGAGACCCAGGGTTGGCACCCGGAGACCCAGGGTTGGCACCCGGAGACCCAGGGTTGG